>NZ_JAUBRN010000018.1:0-105844 GCF_036701875.1 Microcoleus sp. MON1_C5
CTACCGTTTTTTCAGAGGGGTCTAAGGGCTATGTCCTTTATTTTATCAATGTTTTGACGGGGTTGTCACCCCGTCAAAAAGTTATTTCTAGCCACTCAACCGGAACGTTGCTTTTGGCTGAAACAATGCTTCTAAATTATCTGCCAGTGTTTAACATTAAGCTATTCACCTCTAATTGCTGTAGTTCATTCTATGAGACAACCACAAACTGTTAAAGCTTTGGAAGAGCTAGGGCGGGTTCAACTCTCTAAGAGTTTTTTCATGCGTGAGTTTCTTTATTCAGAAATCTCTCAAATTGAAGGTATCCCTAACATTCCTAGCGATCCTGATTTGGCGATCGCAGCAGGAAACAATTTGTGTGAGAGGGTGCTTGAACCAATTCAAGATGCGCTTGGTCGGATTAGTATCCGCTCAGCCTATCGTTCTTGTGCCGTGAACGCCAAAGGAGCAGAGAATAAAAATCAGTACAACTGTGCCAGTAATGAGTCCAACTATGCAGAACATATCTGGGACGTAAAAGATTCAGATGGGTATATGGGAGCAACAGTATGTATTATTGTTACATCATTTATCCCTTACTATGAACGCACTCAAGATTGGACAGCATTGGCATGGTGGATACATGACCACATTGATGCTTATGCAGAAATGACCTTTTTCCCAAAGTATGCAGCGTTCAACATTAGGTGGAGCGAGAATCCTAATGTTTCAAAAGTAATTTATAGCTACGTAAAAAACCCGCACACTGGTAAGAATAGCGGGTATCTCACAAAGGAGGGGATGGATAATTTCTTAGGTTTGCATGAGCAGTTTTACCAAGAA
This sequence comes from Microcoleus sp. MON1_C5, assembly GCF_036701875.1. Classification (NCBI taxonomy): domain Bacteria; kingdom Bacillati; phylum Cyanobacteriota; class Cyanophyceae; order Oscillatoriales; family Microcoleaceae; genus Microcoleus; species Microcoleus sp. MON1_C5. The sequence continues at coordinate 823 of NZ_JAUBRN010000018.1, forward strand.
TTTATCGATCGCTGACTAAACATCTTTTTGAACCTCAATAGTATAACTGTAGCCCTGTTCAGTCAGAAACAGTTGGCGGTGTCGCGCAAAATCCTCCTCGCAAGTTTCTAGCGAGACTAATGTATAAAAACTCGCAGTATGTCCGTCAGATTTCGGGCGTAGAATTCGTCCGAGGCGCTGCGCTTCTTCTGGGCGAGAACCATACTTTCCTGATACCTGAATCAACACATCGGCATCGGGTAAATCGACGCCAAGGTTGCCCACGCGAGACAGAACGTAGAGTGCGTCGCTACTAACAATCTCCAAGCAGCTTCAATATCTCGTGGCGACGCACCATACAATTAGTTGATCGAAACTGATAGAGTGTAACTAGCTCCTCCTCGTTCTGTACCGACGACTATCTGATATTGCCCCGTCTGGGGCACTTCTCCAGACCAGCTTTTTTCTCCTTCAGCTACGGCGTTTGTATTCGGATCGACAACCTTAAAAGCAGCATTTCCCTCAACTGATTGGATCTCAACATTCATGGTTTGACCTTGTTTGGCGTTAATCAGATAAATCATGACTTCGCCGCGCGCTACTCCTCCTTTTACTTCCGCTGAACTAGCACCGCGCTTAAACTGAATCTCCTGCTGGCGCTGACTCATTAAAATCGCCGGTTTTTCCGGGATGGCTGCGGTGGGAACAATGCTGGATATAGCCTTTACTGAAGGCGGAAAAATTGCAGAGGCACTTAAGCCGATTATCAAAATATTTAGCGGATGTTTGAAATTTTTTGCGGGTTTGTTCATAGGAGTTTAACACTCTTGTGAAATGGATTTACTTGTATGATTATAGGTGACTCGCCTTGTGTGCGTGCGATCGCCCTTACCGATCGACTAATTTTAGCTTTTGCAAACTGTCAATCGATTTCAGCTTTGAGATTTTAGATTGAAGCCTAAGATGTGGGATAATTTTGTACGATCGGGACTTACGCATTACTGTAAAGTTGTCTGCGGGCGCAGAAAAGTAAGATCGCCCGTCAGCCGTGTTACCAAAAAAATTGCCAGTCCACGACACACAAAAACCTTCAGAAACCGGGTTTCTTGACAAAAAACTACGCTTTCAAACAGATTCCCCGACAAGAAACCCGGTTTTTGACCAACTGTGCGTAAGTTCTGTTTGCACAATTCCTAATTATCACAAACCAGACGATATGACTCAAAAGCCAACCGCAACCTATCGCACTGAAAGCGACTCGATGGGGGACAAACAAATCCCATCTAATGTCTACTACGGCATCCAAACCCTGCGCGCAGTTGAAAATTTCCCGATTAGCGGCATTAAGCCTTTATCAACATACGTTGATGCTTGTGTTTTAATAAAAAAAGCAACGGCGATCGCCAATGGCGAACTCGGCTGCATTCCTCAAGACATCAGTCAAGCAATTGTCCAAGCAGCAGATGAAATTCTAGCTGGCAAATTGCGCGATCAATTTGTAGTTGATGTCTACCAAGCCGGCGCCGGAACTTCTCACCACATGAACGTTAATGAAGTTCTTTCAAACCGCGCTTTGGAAATTATGAGCGATCAAAAAGGCAACTATAAGCGCGTTAGTCCTAACGATCATGTAAACTACGGTCAATCGACAAATGATGTGATTCCGACGGCGATTCGGATCGGCGGATTGTTGGCGTTAGAAAAAACTCTTTTTCCAGCTTTGTCGGAGGCCGTAGTCGCCTTAGAAAACAAAGCAGAAGAATTCAAAGATATTGTTAAATCCGGCCGCACTCATATGCAAGATGCTGTGCCTGTTCGACTCGGCGATACCTTCGGCGCTTGGGCGCAAATTCTGAGAGAACATACCTTGAGAATTGACAGGGCATCGGATGATTTGACATCCCTGGGATTGGGGGGAAGTGCAGCAGGAACAGGGTTAAACACTCACCCTGAATACTGTCAAAAAGTTGCTGAGATTCTCTCAGAATTAATCGACCACCCCCTAAAACCAGCAAAGCATTTAATGGCAGCTATGCAGAGTATGGCACCGTTTGTAAATGTGTCCGGCGCACTGCGAAATCTCGCTCAGGATTGCGTGAAAATGTCCCACGACTTGCGTTTGATGGACTCCGGGCCGAAAACAGGTTTGAAAGAAATTCAACTGCCTCCTGTGCAACCTGGTTCGTCAATTATGCCGGGAAAATACAATCCTGTGATGGCAGAAATGACATCGATGGTTTGTTTTCAAGTTATGGGTTACGATAGCGCGATCGCCCTGGCCGCCCAAGCGGGACAATTAGAATTGAACGTGATGATGCCCCTGATTGCCTACAATCTCATTCACAGCATCGAAATTTTGGGCAATACCATCAGCGCTTTGACTACGCAATGCCTCGAAAAAATTGAAGCTAAGGGCGATCGGTGTCTCGCTTACGCAGAAGGCAGTCTCGCCCTCGTTACCGCCCTCAACACTCACATCGGCTATCTCAACGCCGCCGCTGTCGCTAAAGAATCCCTAGAAACGGGCAAATCTTTGCGGCAAATTGTGTTAGAACGGGGTTTAATGAGTGCAGAAGACTTGGCAAAAGTTCTAGATTTAGAGAAAATGAGTGCGATGCCGACATCTTCTGCTAACCCTTAGCCGATCGCAAGTATCAGCTAGATACTAGAAGGCTGAACTCGATTTAATTCTGCCTTCTGCCTTCTGAGTTCTGCTTGATGGCTGTCACAGGTTAAAGTTAAACAATTCAGAATTCAATTTTTTGATATTTAATTCTGAATTTTTTTATAGTTTAAAGTTTTGGAGCAAAATTTATGCGTGCAGGTTCCTTTGCCAAATTAACTCAAGATAAAGAGAACACGACTCACGTGACATTTCATTATGTGGAAGGTCACGCAGAAACCTTTACTCTTCCGATGCCTGCACAAGAATTCCAAGAGGAAGTGCTGAATTTGTTAAATCAACCTTGGTTGACTTTCCATTTAGCAGATCAAACGGTTTTTATCTGTACGGCCCGGGTAGTAAAAGTAGAAGTAAAACCTGCTATCCCGGCACTTCAAGGTCAAGGAGTATTCTCTAACTCGCTGCGAGTTAGTACCATGCAGCGGGCGGCAGCGGGCAGATTGCCGATGGATACTTAAACCGAGTTGCTAGTTAGCGGTAATGGGTAATGGGTAAGGATAATCGCTGACAATTAAGAGCGAGGTAAAATTACCCACTACCAATTACTAATTACCAATTATCAATTACCAATTACCAATTACCCATTATGTCGGCTGTTAGTTTAATTCGTGCCAATTCATACGATCGCCAAATCTTGCAAGCATCTTTAGAAAGTTTGCTCGCACCCTGGGGCGGAATCTCGGCTTTTGTCAAATCGGGCGATCGGGTTTTACTCAAACCCAATCTCCTGACAGGTTCTCGCCCTACAAAAGAATGCGTCACCCGCCCGGAATTGGTTTACTGCGTCGCTAAAATGGTGATTGAAGCGGGAGGAAAACCGTTTTTAGGCGATAGTCCAGCTTTTGGTAGCGCCATGGGTGTAGCCAAAGCCAACGGTTATTTGCCGCTGTTGGAAGAACTGAATTTGCCAGTAGTTGAGTTTCAAGGAAAACGCTACAAAACAGTCAGCGAAGATTTCAATCATCTGCGAATTTGCAAAGAAGCAATGGAAGCGGATGTAGTGATTAATTTGCCCAAACTCAAATCTCACGTTCAATTAACCGTGACAATGGGCGTGAAAAATTTGTTTGGCTGCGTCCCCGGCAAAATGAAGGCTTGGTGGCACATGGAAGCTGGCAAAGATAGCGCCAGATTCGGTGAAATGCTGGTAGAAACTGCCCGGGCAATTAACCCAAATTTGACGATTTTGGATGGCATTATCGGCCACGAAGGTAACGGGCCAAGCGGCGGCGAACCTAAGTTTTTGGGAATTTTGGCCGCGTCTGATGATGTGTTTGCTTTGGACAGAACTTTAGTTGAAATTATTAATGCTGATCCGGCGACGGTTCCCACTGTAGCTGCGGCGATGAGATTGGGGCTTTGCTCGAATTTAGAGGATCTTGATTTTCCGCTTTTGCAGCCTGAACATCTCAAGGTTTTGGATTGGAAGTTGCCGGAAAGTATGATGCCGATCGACTTTGGTATGCCCCGCGTGGTGAAGTCGGCTTTCAAGCACCTTTATATCCGGTTTATTAAAGAAAAGTTCAGCATCAAGGCTTCGCATTAGCGAAGAGAGAAGGAGTAAAATTTCTTTTTTTTTATTCCTTCTCCTTTGCCTGGTTAATTGTAAAGAAATATAATGTGTATGTTACACAATATGTATTTATGTAAAGTTTTAATAAATTTGTTATAACTCTATGGTTTAAGTAGGGACGCCGGATTAAACCGCATAATGTAACACTATGTAAACAGGTTTAAGTCAGCCAGTAGAGATCACTTGGAGACTTGGCCCTCGTTTACATAGGAGCGTTTTTTCGCGCCGACTTACTTAAAGCATTGGTCTCGCCGTATTCGCAACTCGCGCTCATTCTTGCTAGCTAGAAGCAGTTAAAGGATATTACTTAAGTATAAATACTTATAACAGCCCTTGTTTTAACCAAACTCACCCTAAAATTGCGCTCTTATTTATAATTGACCGCTCAATTATAAATATTGAGTAAAGCTGGGAAAAGGTTATTGACACTTATACGTAGATCGCAGATGATTGCGAGATATCAAACAGACCTCACCTTAAATAATAAAGGTCTAATCCAGTTGCGGGATCCATCTTAAGTATGAGATATCTCCGCAACAGAGTCTGAAATGCTTCTCGTATCAGGCGGCGAAATTTAAGTTCGGTAGATGTCTGTTATATAGATCGATCAACAGCCCTTGCCAAATACAGCAAAGATTCACTACCGCATCAACAGTAAAAGCTGAAAATCAGGGAGTACCTAACCTATGCTTACTAACAACAATCTGACAATCTTACAGCCACTCAAAGCTAAGCTTTTGGCCAACGGTGAAGTTTTACTCACCCGCAAATTGATTGAAGCAGTTGGTGAGTTAGCCAAGTATTGGTCGGGTTCCATTACGGTGATGATGGAAGAAACGAAAGAAGACAACGACCAGATAGATTCAAAAAAATTCAAACTTGATGAATTGCCCTTCAAACTGGAAATAATTTCTTTTGACCAAATCACCCCAGCTTTACTACATCAGCATCAGAGTGGGCTGGTATTGGCTGTCCCGGAATACAGACAGAACCATATCAGTAAAGTGTGTAAAATAGCGGGAGTACCGTGTATTTACGTTTCCGAATACAGTCTGAAAACTCGCAAACAGATCGTGAATGTGAGTACGATAAATCCCTTGAGCCGCTTGCGAAGAATTCTTTGGACTTACAGTCAGGAATATAAGCAGCGCAAGGCGATCGCAATGGCAGATGGATTGCAGTCCAACGGCACCCCTACCTACCAAGAATACAAGCATATCAATCGCAATCCACTGTTTTTCTTTGACACGCGGATTAGCGAGGAGATGTTAGCAACAGAAGCTGACATTGAACGACGCACAGAAAACCGCTCTCAAGATAGGCCTCTGCGGCTAGTATTCTCAGGTCGCCTAATTAAGATGAAAGGAGCCGATCATTTACTTGAGGTCGCTAGAGAACTCAAACAACTCAAGGTGAAATTTGAAATGTTCATCAGTGGTATGGGTGAATTAGAAGAGATGATGCACCAGCAAATAGCTGCCAATCAACTTAATGATTGCGTGAAAATGCTCGGAGTGCCTGACTTTAAAACAAAGTTTTTCCCCTTTGTGAAGAACAATATTGATTTGTTTGTTTGCTGTCACCGACAGGGCGATCCTTCTTGTACATACATAGAAACTATGGCTGGTGGCGTGCCGATTGTTGGATATGCTAACGAAGCATTCCAGGGAATTGTAGAAATGTCGGAGGCAGGATGGGTGGTGCCAATGAATCAGCCTAAACAGATGGCGAAGAAAATTGCAGAACTCAGCCACAACCGGGAAGAAATTAAATCGATGTCGTTCAAGTCGCTGAAGTTTGCTCAACAGCACACATTTGAGAAGACTTTTCAAGCTCGCGTAAAACATATGCAGGCTATTGCCTACTCAACGCGGCTTAATCAAGTCACCGAAAGTCAAGTATATGATGCTCCAGATATGGTTTGGGCGTACAGTCAACTGCCTTAAGAGTCCTTCTGCCGATTGAGCCAGGTGTCATTAAGGTAGCCACGGAAATCGGAGGTCTTGTAAAGGCAATGGTTGAGGTGATCGATCGCCATTAGATTTAGATGTTTTTTTCAAACTTAATAGCATCAAACTCGACTGGGCGATCGCATTTCTTCCATAGGTTCTCAAGTCTCCTTTAACGGGTTACATTTTCTGGGCAACTACCAGATCCCACAGCAACTATAAACCATCGAGCGACCCACTCATTTTCCTTTCCACGGGAACAGGCACAAATAATACTATTTTCCTAAAGTAGTGCTACAGTTAGTAGGTGTCTGTGTTGTAAGTTAGTACCCAAACATAAGAAAGAAAAATGTCAGGAGTTGCCAAGATTGAAATTCGGGAAACAGCAGCAGAATTGAAAGCTCTTCTGCGTCAAGAAAAAGATGCTCAACGCTATGAAAAACTGCAAGTTCTGTATTGGCTCAAAACTCAAACGGTAGAAAGTGTATTGTCGGCTGCTGTGCGGTTAGGTAAACATCGTACCACAATACAAAGATGGCTGTCTAGCTATCGCTCGGGGGGAATAGAAGAATTATTAATCCAGAAACCCCGTTCGGGAAGACCGAGAATAATGAATCCAGAAACCGTAGAGAAATTATCACAGGAATTGCAACAACCCGAAGGATTCAGTAGCTATAAAGAAGTACATCAATGGTTGACAAGCTGCTGTGAAGTAAAACTAGCATATCGAACAGTACATCAGTGGGCAAGATATCGGCTCAAAAGCAAATTAAAAGTGCCGCGCCCAGTAAGTGAAAAGCAAAAACCAGGAGCACCAGAGGAATTTAAAAAAAACTTTCATCCTTAATCAAAGGCAGCTTGAGTCAGAGTGAGAGCTTTTTAAAACAGTGGAAAAAAGTGCGATATTGGAGTGAAGATGAAAGCCGGATGGGCTTGTATACAATTAGGAGAAGAAAATTAACAGGGAGCGGAATAAAACCGCAAGTCCAAGTGCTATGGGATTTTACTTATTTATGGCTGTACGGGGCAGTGGAGCCACTAACAGGAGAGGGTTTTTTTTACGAGTTTACGCATCTGGATACAACGTGCTTCGAGAAATTCTTGGAGCTATTTGCCAGTAAGTATCCTCTGGATTTACATATCATACAAGTAGATAATGGAGGGTTTCATAACTCCTTAAATCTGAGCATACCGCCTGAATGTAATTTTGCTATTTCAGCCAGCCTACAGTCCGGAAGTAAATCCAATAGAAAGACTGTGGGGGTATGTAAAAGAACAATTAAAATGGTTGAGATTTGAACACATAGAGGAGTTGAGAGCAGCGGTGCAAAAAGAGTTAAACAAGTTGACGAATGAAGTCATTGCTTCTTTGACGGGATGGCAATTCATTTTAGATGCCTTATCTGTAGCAGAACTTTAGGAAATTGGTATTATTTTGCTATTTCAGCCAGCCTAGAGTCCGGAAGTAAATCCAATAGAAAGACTGTGGGGGTATGTAAAAGAACAATTAAAATGGTTGAGATTTGAACACATAGAGGAGTTGAGAGCAGCGGTGCAAAAAGAGTTAAACAAGTTGACGAATGAAGTCATTGCTTCTTTGACGGGATGGCAATTCATTTTAGATGCCTTATCTGTAGCAGAACTTTAGGAAATTGGTATAAGGTGTGCAGTCAGCAGCTTAGCACATAGATCATGTAAAAATTGTTTTCTCGCGTAATATCGTTTCCGGTGGCATCGGAATAATATATTTGGATCGTGTCAGTGGGAGCTTAAGATCTTGCTACCCAAATCGCGAGTTCTTAAGCTCCCACTATAATTCGGATGCCACCGGATTTGATATAAATTTTCTTGAATATGCGATCGCAGTTGCACCTCAAAACGATTAGTTACGATGTGTTTGCTTTTTTACTTTTTACTTGTGAGCACCCATAATTCACAAGAAACTTTTAAATTTCAACCATATAATACTTCTTCTACAGGCGGCGTGGCGTCTGTGGGGTCGAACTGTTTGATTTTAAAAGCTTGCAGCAAAAACAGCCAGATATAAAGCGGATTCAAAAAAACATACCGCTGCCAGAGGCGCTTGGGTTCCTTAATCATCCGAAACAGCCATTCCAAACCTATCTTAGATAAAAACTCAGGAGATTTAGCCAAATTACCCGCATGAAAATCGTAAGCAGCACCTACAGCAATCAGCGGCATTGATAAGTCGTCCCGGTATTCGTAAGCCCAGACTTCTTGTCGCGGACACCCCAAACCGACAAAAGTAATTGCTGCACCGCTGTTGCGGATTTGCTGCGCAATTTCTTGTTTCTCTTGGGCCGATACGTGCCTAAATTTAGAAGGCTGAGTTCCAGCAATAATTAACTTGGGAAAACGCTGGCAGAGATTGCGAGATAAAGCCTCGAGTACAGAAGCTTGAGAGCCGTACAAATAGATAGGTAATCCTTCTTCTGCCGCACGTTCGCAGATTTGTAACATAGCATTCGGCCCGCAAACTCGATCGGGCAATTCCGTATGGTATAGCCAATTTAGCGCCCACCTGACCGGCTGTCCGTCTGGCAATACTAAGTCAATGTGATTAATCCGATAACGATGAGTGCTGTCCAGAACGCCAGTCATTACGCCGTGAACCGCTAGAGCAGAAACTGACATGGGTTTTCCGGCGCTAGCTGCCGCAATAATTTTGCTCACAGCCGCTTCATAATTAACGGCATTTACTAATATGCCGAGTACATTCTTTTTCCCTTTATCAATCATGGAACACCTCTTTAAGCCAACGCTCGCGCTTACACTCATAAATCTCCCCTAAAATTTGTTTAACGTTATATTCAATCGTTTACCCAAATTCCCTGCACATTTATTTTTTTTTCCTTAATTATCCGACCCTTCTTTCAGCCAACGCTCGCGGTTACATTCATAAATCTCCTGTAAGATTTGTTTAACGTTATATTTCATTTTCCAGTTAGGATAGTGACTGGAAAATTTTGAATTGTCGCTAATCCACCAAATGTGATCGCCAATCCGATTTCCTTCAGCATAAGTCCAATTAAATTTGCGTTCCGCAATTGCCTCGCACATCTGAATCGCTTCTAACATCGAACAATTGCTGTACCGGCCTCCTCCTGTATTATAAACTTGGGCGCTTCTGGGAGCTTTATAAAATTCATAAAATGCCGCAATTAAATCCGCGCTGTGAATGTTATCGCGGACTTGCTTGCCTTTGTAGCCCAACACCGTGTAAGGAGTTCCCGTCACGGCACACTTCATCAAGTAGGCGAGGAAGCCGTGCAATTGAGCTCCCGAGTGATTTGGCCCCGTCAAACAGCCACCGCGAAAACAAGCGGTGTTCATATTAAAATATCGACCGTATTCTTGAACTAAAACGTCAGCAGCTACCTTAGAAGCACCAAACAAACTGTGCAGGCACTGGTCGATTGACATATCTTCCCGAATGCCGCCTTCGTAAGTATGCCCGGGTTCAATTTCCCACCTGTGTTCTAATTCAATTAAAGGCAAACTGTTAGGCGTATCGCCGTATACTTTGTTTGTAGAAGTGAAAATAAAAACAGCTTTGGGACAGTACAGGCGAGTTACTTCTAGAAGATTGAGAGTGCCGTTGGCATTGACGGTAAAGTCTATTTTCGGAGCACGGGAAGCCCAATCATGGCTGGGCTGGGCTGCTGTGTGAATTACTAATTCGATCGACTCGCCGTACCGCTGAAAGATATTGGTAATCGCTTCATAGTCGCGAATGTCCACATCTAAGTGATAATACTTGGTTCCCAAGGACTTTTCTAGCTGTTGGCGGTTCCAGTTTGTAGAACCATCCGCACCAAAAAAGAACTGGCGCATATTATTGTCGATGCCAACTATATCTAAGCCTTGTTTGGCAAAGAATTTACACGCCTCAGAGCCAATTAAACCCGCAGATCCAGTAATGATTGCAACGCCCACGTTTCACCGCCTGAAAAAATATAGTTTTCTTTGTTTTGCCCGATCGAACAAATAGGAAGTTATCCTGATTTTTCCTTGCATACATCTTCGCACAATTGGGCAAAGAATTTACCTTTAACATCCCAATCATAGATTTCCCTGACGTGATTTCGACCTGCTTCACCCAAGCGCGATCGCAACTCGGCATCGCCGGCTAAATGAGCCATCGCCTCAGCTAGACCCTGCACTGCCTGTTCTGGATTGTAACCAGGTACTTTTACCCCCGTTTGCGCCGTCACTTGAGTAGCCGGCCCTCCCAGATCCAAGCAGATGATGGGACGCCCCGCGGCCATCCCCTCCAAGCAAGTCCAGCCACCTGAATCGTGCAAGCTAGGGTGAATAAGTACATGAGACTCCCCTAGCTTACCCAAAGTTTCCTCGCGTGGCAGCCTCCCCCACAACTTAACTTGAGAGGCAATGCCCAATTCTTCCGCTAGAGACTGAAGGCGATCGCCTTCCGGGCCATCCCCCAGCAGCCAATATTCGGCATTCGGCAAGTTAGCTTGGGCAAAAGCCCGTACCGCCAGGTGATAGCCTTTCCAGTGCAGCAACCGCCCCATACTGATGAACCTGATCGGCGAATCCCCTGGCATTTTGCACTCTCCCAGCCGCGCCATCTCTGCCTTTGACAGACCGGCTTCAGAAAGCACCTGCACCTTTCTAGCCCCCATCGCCCGCACCCGCTTAGCCGTGTCCTCCGTCGTCGCCAAAGCTAAGACGCTTCTCCGAGCCGTCATCCTGGCAAAGGGATCTCTCTCACCGAGGCGCTGCCCCCAGTCTCGCGCTGTTTCGTAAAGTTTTGCCTTGGAGCTAAAATCTTCCCAAAAAGGTTTAGGGGCTGCTTCGCCACCGCCCACAGGCCCCCAAATAAAAGGAATAGGCAGCAGCGAGATGAAGCTCGGCGACCAAAATTTAACGTAGGTGACGTGGCGGGCGATGTCGAAATTAATTTGGCGGTGGAGATCGCGCGCCTCTAAATAAGCCAAAATTTGCCACAGGTAATAGTGCAATTGCAGCCCTCCCTGTCTACCTTTAAAATTTTCGCTCCAGCCGAAAGGCTCAATGTAGACGAAGTGCAGGTTAGGGTTAGGGTTCGCGGCGAGGAAAGCTTCAATAGCGGTACGGTAAAAGGTGCGAGTTAGTACCCAAACTTCTTGATGTTTGGCGGCTTCTACCACCGCATTCCAGCCCACTCCTTCCTCAGATCCTTGTCCGGGTTCGCAGGCAAAGGCAGATAAAAGAATTTTCATCGGCAATTATTAGTGGTTACTTGTTAGTTGTTAGGCGTGAGTTTTTAATTTGTTGTTAGTGGTTAGTTTTTGTTGGTTACTTAAAAACGTTGTTTTTTTCTACTACCCACAACAGCTTAACCACTACCCATTAAAAATGATGTTACTTCGACATAAGCTTGGGCGGCTGTTTCGGGAGTTTTTTGAGCAATTAGTTCGCGCGATCGCTCTCCCATTGACTTAATCAAATCTGGATTGTCCAGAAAACGCCGGATCGCCTCAGCCAAACCTTGAGAGTCTCTAGGATCAAAAATGTAACCATTCTCCCCTTCAGCAATCAATTCGCAGGAAGCTGCGCCATTTGAGCAGAGTACAGGTTTGCCAAAAACCATCGCCTCCGGTACCACCATTCCCCAGACATCCTCAAAAGTAGGAAATACAAAAACATCAGCTTGCTGAAAGTAAGAACCCAAACTTCCATATTCCACCCATCCGGCCCAAGTTACCTGCTCTTCAAAATTGCGCTCTTTAATAAAATCTTCCAGTTCCTCCCGCTGATCTCCCTTGCCAATAATCAACAGCGAATAATCTACATAACCTTGACTTTTAAGAATAGCGCAAGCTTCTAAAAGCGTCTTAATTCCCTTTCTTGATGTGATGCGCCCCACATACAGAAAAATTGGGCGTTTCAACTCCAAATTCGGCGAATCAGTGCCCTCCAGCCGTTTCATTAAAGCTCCCGCATCTGGGACAAGATAGGTTCGGGTAAAAATTTTATCCTCCGGTACATTAAGCGCTTCTATCAGATATTGCTGACCCGCATTACTGTTAGAAACAAAAGCATCAGCACACCGCACAAGTACCCGGCGAACAAATGTCCGAAAACTCGAATCTCGAAAATCTGTATTGGGGGAACTACCATCATAAATAATCGCAATTTTCCACCGCATCAGCGGTTTTAAAAGCGCTACAATCACAGTCCACAAAGAGAAAGCTTGGGGAAATACGACTTGAGGACGAAATTCGAGCAGATAGCCGATAATACTAGGTGATACTACGATAAATCCGCGATCGTAGCCTGTATCTATCTTTGTCGTCTCTACAAAACTCGTCTTTCCTACTAACTGAATTACCGACGAACCCGGCATTTTTGGATCGAATCCCGGCCAAACCCCACCAGTATAAAATACAGTATTCTTAAAAACCTTCGTAAATTCTCTCAAAACCGGCTGCCAGTAGGCTCCCAGTCCCACTTCCGGGACAAGCCAAGCAATGCGGAGTTCATTTTTATCAACCATCCTATTCACCTTGAGTTTTGTTTTTAGTCAATCCCAGTTTACTCAACACTGAAAGCCAAACTAACCTGCGATAAGGTAGCAGCCAATAAATTGGCCACAACCAGCCACCATGCCGCTGAGTAAATACTTTCCACTCTTGAGCCGGTTGCAGGGTAGTATCTTTGAACGATAAACCTTTCGGTTGGCTCATTTTATCCAATCCTTCACTTAAATTATCAGCAGCCGTTTTGGTTACCTGGGGGTTGAGAGAACAAGTGCCTAAATAGCCAGGAGCAATCCAAACTGTACATCCTTTCTGTCTGGCTCGTAAACCATAATCCCAATCGCCAATATAATGGACAAAAGCCGGATCGAGGTTGCCGACCATTTGCACAACACTGCGGGGAATTAATACGCAGTTGCCGTGCATAGTATCGCACATCTGAGGCTCTTTTGTTGGTTCTAGGATACCATATCGGAAGGGGTGCAAAGGGTTATTTCGCACGACACCGCCGTAAGTTGTTTTACCCGTTTCTGGGTCGCAGGTAGAACCGCCAACGATTGCTTTGGTTTCTCCTTTTTCTGATAATTTTTGAGTGGTTTCTAGCAAGACGCGTACTGTTTCGGGATAAATAAGAGTGTCATCATTTAACCATAGGTAGTAGTCGGGATCATCTTTCATGGCTTCGGTGAAAGCCCCACGCATTCCCCCGTTCCAAAATAAGTTTCCATCGCCGGAAAAAATCTTGACTTGAGGATAGATTTGATGAACTGCCTCGCTGGTGCCATCGGTACTGGCATCATCGACTAAATAGGCTAAAATATCAACATCGGCTGGAAGTGCCTGCTTAAAAAGAGCATCTAAGCAAGCTAATGTTTTCTCTTTGCGGTTGAAGCAAGTTAAAAGGGCGGCGATTTTAGTACGGTTCATTGTTCCCAATTGTGCGGGTTATAGCGAGAGGCAAGGTAAAATTTACCCAATAAAATCTGATTTTTATCTTGACTTTGGAGTTGACAGAACCTCGTTAAAAACAGACAAATAGCGATTTGCTTGTATCTCCAAGGTGAATTCTTTTTCCGCTTTCTGACGGGCGTGAAAGCAGAGTTTTTGATGTCGATCGGGGTTTTCTAGCACCCATGCAATACCTCGCGCTAAATCCTCACTGTCATAGGGTTGAGCTAAATAGCCATTGTGCTGGCGATCGACAATATCTTTTAATCCCGTCACATCAAAAGCCACCACAGGCGTGCCGCAAGCGAGCGCTTCCGATGCCGTCTGACCAAAAGCTTCGTACCGCGACGGTACAACCATTACATCAGCCGCTGCATAAACTTTTGCTAAACATTCATCTTCCAACCGGCCGAGATAATGAGTTTTAAAACCGACATCGATCGGATTTTCCGGTTGAGAAGAACCGAAAACCAAAAGTTCAATTTTGTCTTGCCATCCCGACTTACTGAGCCTTTGCAAAGCCGGAACTAGCAGCGGAAAACCCTTCCACCGATCGCCCGTTCCCTGCATCGCCCCAAACAACACCAAATGTTTATTTTGAGGCAAATTCAAACTATATCTCACCTGCGGGCGGTTGAGCGGTTTGTAGACTTCAGCATCAAGGCCATTAGCAATTACTTTAACTGGATATTTTTTCAACAAAGAACTAGATTTCGCGCATTCAGCTAACCAATTACTCGGAGTTACCAATGTCAGATCCAAGTTTTGCCAAGATTGAGCTTTTCGCTGCCAAATCCAACGAGAAATATCAGCATCTTTAGTGCTGTGAAGCTGGGGACAAGCACCGCAAGCATCAAGATAGCGCTCGCAATTTTCGCTGTAGTGACATCCACCGGTAAACGCCCACATATCGTGCAGCGTCCAAACAATCGGTTTATTAAACTTAGGCAGCGTTTCAATTTGCATATAGCCTTCACAAACCCAGTGCAAATTAATCACATCAGGATTAATTTTCGCCACTTCCGATGCCAGGGAATCAGGAACCCATTGAGGCGAAAAAATTACCTGATCCAGTTTTGGATAAACCTTTAACGGCAACCTATTTAATTTAGCTCTAATACCCTTAAATTTATCCGCTAATTTAGTCGGCATCAAGCGCACATTTTCATCATTACTAGACTTATACCCTACCAAAATTTGGGAATTTACCCCCATATTTTGTAAACCCTTGTGCAGGCGATAACTAGCTCTCGCAGCACCACCTTTAATATCATAATTACTTACTAGCAAAACTTTCATCCAAACATCCTTAACTCATGGGTACTTACTATTTCAAAAACTGTTGGATTTTTCGTTGTACTTTCTTGATAAATTTCGGATCGTAATCATATAAAGTGTTTTCAGTAAAATTATCTGCTTGCACATCCCGAATGGCAAAGGCTGGGTGTTTCATCGGAAATGTTATAGCTTCTACAGGCATATTACTATAAGGACTGTTGACATCCTCCGTATTAGTTCCCCCTACACCATGTCCGATGTTAGAAGCTAAATTGACATTTGCAAGAATATTCATACCATTTTGAATAAAACTAGCAAATGTCCACTGAAAAGCCCAACTCTGTAATTTTTTTTCATAACAAAGCTGAAAAGTATTTGTCCAAACTTTTACAGCATGGGAGTCTCCCAGTACATCCATCAAAAAATTACCATCTCGAATTTCCGGCCACAACTTCATATCTAAATCATAATGCTGCCAAGCTCGCCTCCAACTAGCCCAGCTCCAGCAGTGATTATAGCGAGAAAAGTAGTAACTATAATCAGTTCTTTTTCGCCCAAACTGAACATTTTGACCAGAGATTGATAGAATCCGCTGATCGTCTCGGTAACGCTCCAGCAATTCTTCAGCGAAGCGGAAAAAAGTAGGATGAGGGAGACAGTCATCCTCAAGAATAATTGCCTCTTCAACTGTATCAAACACCCAATTCATACCGCTAGAAACCCGCAGGCGACAACCGAGATTTACGTCTGCGTAATTCTTCAAAACTTCGCAGTCCCAATCTACTTGGTCAATAATAGCTCTAGCTGCAGCACATTCTTGATCTTCTCCAGGCCTATCTGGACGTGGGCCGTCAGCAATTACTAGCAATTTGGGAGGTTTGGCCTGACGAATTGCCTCAAATACTTTAGCCGTTGTATCTGGACGTTTGAAGATGATAAAAGCGACGGGTGTTTGGATTTGGTAATTGAACATTTCTGCGACTCTACTTTTTCTAGTAGTCTTCAACATCTGAATTAACAAGATCAGCAGTCATCTGCGATTTAAAATTAAACCACTTTTGGAGCATCACAGCCGCTATGTATGCCAGTGTCTCATTGCTAGTCTGATAGGGCAAAAATCTATAGCGAAAACTAGCCATTCTCGGGTCACCTTCTTGGTATAAAATATCTTGGGCAAAGTTCCCCCAACGTTCATCTATCAAATCAATTGTCATACCAGCATGAGCCGAAGGTAGCAACATATTAGAGCCGTGAAGACCAATTACTAAGCGGCTTTGTGAATAAACACTGCATATTTCCTTTTCAATTTTTTCATTAAAACTATCCACTCTGTAATCTTCAATCCATTCGGGAAACTTAGTTTTTCTCCCCAAACCAGCTACGGCAAATTTTGCTTCTGGTACTTGCAACCTGATTTTCTCAAATAACTGCTGAATTTTCAAATTTTGTAATGGCAATGCCCTTTCTCGTTGATTGAGCTTTTTCAAAACTCGGAACAGCCCACTGTTAACTAATAAACGATCTTCGCGCCAAATAAAAGTAATTCTTATTTCTGGATCTTCAAATTTGTGTTTGGGAACTCTAGTAAACCGCGTGATGTCAAACTGGCTAGGATGAGAATGGGCTTCGCTGACATAAATTTCATCAAAGCGTTTCGTTTCTTCCTCAACAAACTCAGCGAAGCTGGGATAGTAAGTTTGACCATTTTTTAAAGAAATAGGTACTGTCCAGACTTCGGCAACTTCATCAGGAACCATCCACCTTAGAAACTTAGGAACTATCACAACTAACCCGCAGTCAGAGTTGCATTCTAAGTGCCTTTGTGCATTTAGCAACTTCAGCAGGGAATGACCATAAAGATGATCGATACAGTTTAAGATAATTACCCGCTTGCAGGGTTTAAAAATTTCTTTGACAATCTCAAGTTTTTCGGGTTGAGGATTTTGGAGTGAATAGAGTAATGGTTTGCCTAGCCATTCTTTTATATTAGCAACTTTTGCAAAAACTTCACCTTTGATTGTATCAACTTGGACAGACTTTCGGACTCCATGACCTACTCTCAACTCGTCGATTATTTCGCTATTACATCCCGCGCACTTACAGTCCAGAAGAATATGTATCCCTTGCCACAAAATTTTTTTTGCCTTGAGTTCCGTGCCGCAATAGGGGCAATTCGAGCGCTGTTCGATTTTAGGTTTAATTTGAATCACTTTACTAATCCTCTGATTCTACCAGCCGCCTTGTATAAGTTAAAGGATCGCCAGATGAAAGTGCTAAAAGGTCGCAATTCCTTAATTAAGAAATTGACTAATATAATCACGTAAAAATAAGTTATCAGAGTAGCCGCCGTTGCTCCAAAAGCTCCATACTTAGGAATCAACCAAAAGTTCAACCCTACATTTAGAATAGATCCGACTACAGTCAAGTAAAGACCGTAGCGTAACTGACCTTCTATGTTCAAATATGTGCTGCGTGCTACTCCAAAATTACTACCAAATTGCGCCCAAACATAGAGAGCCAGTACCGCTGCTGACTTCGCATATTTCTCCCCGTAAAGCAGATGCACTATCCATGGAGAAAGTAATGATATCGGTATGGCCACTCCCAACCATAAAAATATCATAATATCCGAGTAAATTTGAAATTTATTTAGATATTCTTCATAATTTGTCTTTCTCAAATTCGCTAGTTTGGGAAAAATAGAGCTTGATAAAATCATTGGCAAGAAATCGCAGATTTCCGAAATTTTAACAGCGGCAGCATAATAGCCCAGTTCAGCATTTTTATTCATCGCACCGAGCATGATCTGATCGGTTTTTGAGTACAGATAAATTGCCAATCCCGACAAAATTATCGGCCAACTCTCCGATAGCAGTTCCTTACACCGCTCCCAACTGAATTGCCAATCCTTAATTTTATTCCCAGTAAGCTTATAAAAATATACATAAGCCATTCCCACCAATGCCACCTCTGCCAATCGAATCCAGGCGAAGGCAAGCAGGGGGGCTTTAATAGTCACTAACCCAATTCTGAGAGCAGCAACTAAAAAACATACCGAATTTTTAGCCAACACTGTATATTTTGACTGGATTTGGGACTGAAACCAAAAATTGATGGTTTCAAAAGCATTAAAGATAGTTCCTGCAGCGATGATACCTACCAGCCACCGAGTCAGAGTGTCGTTGGGCTTGAGTAGGGCAATCACGGTGACACTTAACAACAAAGTGATGCAGCCACCAGTAAATTGCAGTCCGAAGGCAGTTCCCAGGGTCTCATTTTTGCATTCTGGGTCGCGAGCGATATTCCGCACTACCAGAGTACCCAAGCCCATCGTTGCTACCGAACTAAACAGCGACACAAAGGCAAGCGCGTAGTTGAGCAATCCAAATTGTGTCGGACCAAGATAGCGAGCTACCCAAAGGCCTACAAACAGACCTAGACCCATCTGCAAGATTTGGTCAGTGAACAGCCAAGCTATGTTGTTGAGTACCTGGCGCAGACTAGGGGCGAGCCTTTGACTGACCGCAGTTAACTTATCTAGCATCAGAATATTTTAAATCTTTACAAAACACAAACGCGGTTCTGGCAGGGTCGGCAATCTCGCAAAATTAGACTGGTTGATCCTAATAACAACATACCACAACTTGACCCACGATCCGCCCAATAAAGGTTACTTCAATAGACAGTGCGAGCTAAAGAACGCCTTTGAGGGTTACTGGTGCTACTGTTAGAACTATTGTTAGCATTATCTATCGCAAGTCGAACCGTCAACATTGCGTAACTCAGCCAAGGATTTCCTATATCTATAATATAACCTTCAGTGATATTGCTTATAATAATAGACACTAGAAAACAAATAGGTATTCCCGCTTCTTCCAGCGTGCTACGACTCAAATACCGAACTGCGTAAGCTAAATTGAGCAGCAAGGAAGTCATCATTAAAATTAATCCCGGCCAACCGAAGGCTAACAAGATACCGATACCGCCATTGTGAGGATTTTTAGGTTGAAATCCATTAGGAGTATAAATAAAATAAGCAGGAGTAGCCGAGCCTAACTTATCTTGTTGAAAAAATCCATCGTATCCGTAGCCAAACCAGGGGCGCTGGTTGACCGCATCCATTAACTGTGGCCAGAATTCGGTGCGTCCAGTTAGAGTCAAGTCTTTGCCTAACCCACCTACAATAATATCCTCTAGGTTGTCTACTACAAAAACAGTCATAATTATGCTGAAAACCAGGAAACATATAATCGCCGTAAATGCCCACTGAAAACTTAACTTTTTGAGAAAATTTAGCGAGGAGACGGCAATTATTAATATGATAGTAATCACTAGAGCAGAGCCAGACTTATTAGCCCTCACCAGGTAAAATGAAAATAACATCATTCCCAAAGCAATCCAGCGTTCTTTCTGAGTTTTTGCTCCTTGAGAATAATGCAAATACCAAAATGCCGTACATAAAGCTAAGACTCCCCCCAAAGAATTTTTAGATAGGGTTAAGCCTACAAAATCGCCTGAGCCAGGGGGTTTCATTACAAAACTGGCCAAACCGATAGCCGTGTATCCCCATCGCCAAAAACGAGATAAATCTTCCCATTTATATTGCGCTGCAATGTAACACCCGAAAACAGTAAATCCTGAAAAAGCTAGACCTGCTCTTAGCGTGTCTTCAGGAACTATGGACCATAATGTAGACAGTAATGGAAGTAATGTATAAAGTAAAAAGAAAGGATTCATTATTAATAAATTAGCAAAAAAATCTATAAAATTGCTACTAAATATTTTAATTCTTGAAAGTAAAATAAGTAATACCCAGGGGTAAAAAAAATAAGGTAGCTGTTTTAAAATGCCACCGGCTGGATCTTTCAAGTTAACAAAATGCAAGTAATTAAAAGGAGGTTGTATCAGAACTGGAGAGATGAAAATATATAAAATAGCAAAGCTTTTTTCTAAAGCCAAACCATTTTTTTTATAGCTGGCAAATTGAAAGAATAGTAGAGTTGCCATCGCGAGTAGAGCAATTAGCATCCATGTTAATGAAGAACTACCTAATATCAGCTCTTTTAGCATATTTGCTGGAGACACTGGTTCAGTCATAATTGCTTTCCTTTATCTAAAACAAGATCAAATTATCTAGATATAAAATATAGCGGTCAACCCGCAACCACGCTAACACAGAAATTAGGCATAAAGCAAAAATATAGCATCGTTTTTTCGGCGATAGCTTAAAATAATGAGCTTTTTGCCCAGCACTAAAAAGGCTACACTTATATAAATCATAGTCAATAAAATTAGGTGGTGTATGGTTAACACCCATTTTCCAGGACAGATAGCCCGGTCGGTTGTGGGTGTTGTCTTGTTTGCTTCCACTGTCATCGCTGACGCCAGAAGCACCTCGGCACAACTTCCCATCCCGCTAGGCGCAGAGCAAGCCCAGAATGTTGCGCCCGTTACGAGATCGCCGGAAAGCTATAAACTCGGTGGCGGCGATCGCATCCAAGTAGAAATACTCGAAGTAGCCGAACTCAGCCGCGGCTACGAAGTCCTTTCCGACGGTTCAGTCAACCTGCCCCTAATCGGCTTGGTGTCCGTCCGTGGCCGCACCTTAGTAGAAGCCACCAACATCATCCGCAACGCCTACCGCCGCGTCCTCAAAGACCCCATAGTCACAGTCAGCCTCGTCGCCGCCCGCCCCCTCAACGTCGGCGTCATCGGAGAAGTTACCAGGCCCGGAAACTTCACCATCACCCTAACTCCTGGCCCGGGAGCCGCGCCGAGTGTCCAGTACCCCACCGTCACCCAAGCGATCAGACTAGCAGAAGGCGTCACGGGTGTCGCCGACATCCGCAACATCCGCGTCCGCCGTCCCCAACGAGACGGCCCCGATCAAGTGCTCAACGTCAACCTGTGGAAATTCTTGCAAGAAGGAGACATCTCTCAAGACATCATTTTGCAAGACAGAGACACAATCGTGATTCCCACAGTCGCCAACTTCAACCAAGCAGAAGCTCGTCAATTTGCGACGGCCAACTTTTCGCCACCCCCAGAAAAACCTCGATCGATCTCCATCGTCGGTCAAGTCACCCGCCCTGGGGCTTACGTCGTCATCGGCGGCAACACCACAAACGACCTCAGCCGCGAAGGTTTCCCTACCGTCATCCGGGCTATTCAGCTAGCCGGCGGCATCACCTCGGATGCCGACATCCGGCAAATCCAAGTGCGGCGCGTCACCAGAAGAGGCGAACAAATTATCCCAGTCAACCTGTGGCAGTTCCTAGAGTCCGGCGACGGCGCCCAAGATACCATCCTCCAGGAGGGAGACACGATCATCGTGCCCAAAGCTACGATCGTCAACCCTGCAGAAGCTGGTGTGCTCGCTACCACTAACTTTGCTCCGACTGGCATTAACGTTTTTGTAGTAGGAGAACTCAGAACATCCCTCGATCCCTTGAGACTCCCAGCTAATGCCACGCTGAATCAAGCTTTAGTTTCCAGAGGATTTTTTGGGTACGAGAATACCAGAGCTAGAAGAGATAAAGTTGAGCTAGTCCGCCTGAATAACGACGGTACAGCTACTAAACGCACGATCAAAGTCGATTTAAGTCAAGGAATTAACGAAGAAACCAATCCTCAACTTCGCAACAACGACATGATTATCGTATCTCGCAGAGGTCTCGTCAATTTTGTCGATCGCATGAACGCTGTAATCGGACCTGTCGGGCCAGCTACGGGAGTGTTAAATTTTATAAACATTCTCCGATTTTTATTCAGGTAAGAAGGCGGCGGGTGAGGTGGATAATTCCTGGCAAAGGCTAGAATAAACGAAACAATAAGATTACCCAGCCGCGACCTGGCCGCTTCAAAAATATCAACCTCAAAAATATCAACCTCAAAAATACCCAGGCTGAATATGGATAGCAGACAAGATTACCAACCCTTCACACCCAAATCGAATGGCAAACTGCCGGAGTTATCTGCTCAGAACTACAAAGATCACTTCGTAGAGGAGAGAGAAGAAGAAAAGCTAGACTTGTCCTGGCTGTTCGGCGTCGTGCGCCGTCGCTTCCTGGTCATGGCAGCAGCCACCCTAGCTTTGAGCGCCCTCGCAGGAACAGCGATCGTCGCCACTTCTAAAAGCATAACGGTCGAGTATGAAGGCTCCTTTTCCCTGTTAGTAGAACCAGCCACGGCTGAAGGTTTGCAATCCAAACTATTAAACAACACCCAAGCTGCCGACTTCGCAAAAATTAATATAGAAGGAATTAGCCTACTAGACTACGAAACCCAAATTAGGATCTTGCGAAGTCCCAAAATGATGCAGCCAGTGATTGAGGAATTGCGGGCTTGGTATCCCAAAATGAACTATAGCGAACTGAGTTCAAAAATGTCGATCCAGCGCATCAGCTACACGAAAGATGGCAAACAGCAAGGCACAAAAATTTTACAAGTTCGCTACAAAGATTCAGATAGAAAAAAAATTTACGGCGTATTGGACAAAATTTCTAAAGCTTATCTAGAATACAGCTTGCAGCAACGGCTGATGGGCATTAATCAAGGTATTAAATTTATAGATACGGAGATGCCCAAGCTCCGAGAAAGAGTAGAAGTTCTGCAACTGCAAGTCCAAAGACTGCGGCAGCAGAGCAACTTGTTTGAACCGCAGCTAGAGGGAAAATCTCTGTCTGAACAAGTTCAAAGCATTCGCGGCAAGCAAGTAGAAATCAGAGTTCAGCTCAAAGGGATGCGAAACCTCTACCAAAGCTATGAAGAACTACTCAAGGAAAATAATCCCCAGGGGCTGCTGATGACCCAAGGACAAGCTTACGCGGGACTCTTAGGTCAAATTCAGAAAATAGACTCGGAACTGTCAATGAAATCAGCTCAGTACAGAGAAGACAGTTTGCCAGTTTTAGCGCTGCGAAAAAGTCGGGAAGAACTGATTTTAACCGCCACTCAACAAGCAAGAGAAGTGGTAATGGGGAATTTAGAGACCCAAATCAAAGAAATTGAAGCGCGCGATCGCGAAATGACCGCTTTGCAAAATGCTCTCAACCAAAAAATTAGAAACTTTTCAGTTACAACCCGACAATACGACAATTTACAGCGGGAACTCCAAGTAGTTACTAAGAGCTTGTCGGACTTCTTGGCAAAACGAGAAACCTTGGGGATTGAGGCGGCTCAGCAGCAAATACCCTGGGTGCTGATAAATCCTCCGGAAATTCCGCTAGACAAATTCGGCAACCCTATAACAGCTACCGTCAAACAAACCAAAAAACAGTTAGCGCTGGCAGTAATTTTAAGCAGTCTGCTGGGCATAGCAGTCGGCTTGCTGGTAGAGGTACTAAATACTGTGTTCCACACTCCAGAATCGCTGAGAATGGCCACAAGATTGCCAATTCTCGGGGTAATTCCGTTTACCAAGAAAGTCAAGCGCAGACGGCCAGCCAGACAGAGAAAACTAACATCGGCTCGCTCGAACTCGAAAGTGGAAGTAGTCGAACCGGGCCAAGCTAGACATACTGGTCAGGAGATTGGAGAACCAAGTATTTTGAGCGACTTGGACTATCAATTTTTAGAAGCATTTCGATCGCTCTACACGAACATTCACTTGCTCAGTGCAGGCACGGCGATTCGATCGCTCTTAGTCGGCTCAGCCGTAGCCGGAGACGGCAAATCTACAGTAGCTTTGCACCTGGCAGCCACAGCAGCAGCAGTCGGACAGAGAGTATTGTTAGTAGATGCAGATTTGCGCTGCCCGCAACTGCACGCTAAGTTAGGACTGCCAAACGTGCGTGGCCTGGGCGATGCCATCTCCACGGATCTCAGCCTCAACGACGCGATTCAACGAGCCCCGAACCAAGAAAATTTGTTCGTACTCACCGCCGGCCAAATTGCCCCCGATCCGATCAAGCTTCTTTCTTCCAAAAAAATGCAGTATCTGATGGAGCAATTTCAAGCATTTTTTGATTTAGTAATTTATGACACCCCGCCAGTAACTGGCTTGGCAGACACCCACTTGATCGCAGCTCATACAGACGCTACGATTATGGTCGTCCAAATTGGGCAAACAGACCGAGCGCAAGTTCGCAAAGTTTTAGAAGAATTAAAAATTTCTGGAGCTTCCGTCTTGGGAATCGTTGCTAACGGCTGCAAAAACACCGGTCAGAGCTACCGCCAGCGCCCGGTCGTTCTAGAGACGCTCTACGACCAAAAACTATCGGCTTTAGGTACGAAAAATCCTAAGTAGACAAATGTTGATGCAGGCGGCCGAGCGCCGCCGTCCTCAACCGGAAACGCACAACCAAGCTATACCCTTATTTTGTGATAATAGTACCATTTGAGAAAGAAAATGATAGACTAACGGACATAGCCTTGTGTGTCAACCGAGATTGCGCGGATCTTTAAATTTTGCGGTAATTACTCAGAAAATGATTGAGAAATCAGCAAAAGTGGGTAAACTACATCTAGCAGAGCGCAATCTCAATCAGGAAAAGACACTTTTGAAGGTGAACGTTAGTGTAAACGTTAATGTGAACGTTTCAACCCAGAAACTTGGTAGGGATTATTCTATGAGTACAGTTATGGTTGTTGATGATAGCGTCACTCTGCGGGAGATGATCGCCGACTTGCTCAAAGGTAGAGGACTCAACGTCACGGTAGCGAGTGATGGCGTAGAAGCTCTAGAGCAAATCAAGGCTAACCGCCCAGATTTAGTCGTTCTGGATATCGTGATGCCCCGGATGAACGGCTACGAAGTCTGTCGCCGGCTCAAAAGCGACCCTAAAACCCAAAATTTGCCGGTGGTAATGTGTTCGAGCAAAAGCGAAGAGTTCGATCGCTATTGGGGGATGAAACAAGGAGCCGACGCTTACATCGCCAAGCCATTTCACCCTCAGGAATTGGTCGGCACTATTAAGCAATTGCTGCGAGGTTGAGGTTGAGGAATAGGGACAGGAAAAAATTGTCTTGAGCGCTTATTATTTCTGCTCCCGCAGCCTCTCTAAACTACTCGATTGACAATAGTCCAAACATCCCCGTCCGATCGCACGTAGGGAACAGATATACTCTTAAAACCAGTAATAAAAGGCTTGTAATAAACCTGCCAGTAGCTGGGGCTAATTTGGTCGGCGATAGCTTTGAGTCCCTTCACTTCCGCCGCCAGTTCCGCCGCCAGTTCATTAATCCGTTCCGCGTGTCCCTGAGCCAGCAATCTTCCTTCTTCAACTTGCTGCTCCATGGGAGTGATTCTTTGCAACTTTACCGACTGCTGCTGTTTCTGAGCCAGTTGAGCAGACAGAGCCGCGATCGCGTCATCTATACCCTTGACTTCTGCCGACACTTGTGCTGTTTCCCTCGCGTGACGCCGATAAGCATCGGCGATCGCTTGGGGCGAATCACCGGCTGGGACAGCATCGGCAATAGTAAGCTGCTGGCGTTCCAGGCGCAATTCCTCTATTTGAGAGTAAATTGCCTCTATATCTGTCTGAAGTTTGTCCACCTAATTACCGCGTGGTTGTTGGATATTTTAGCATATTAACACAAACCCCTCACCTAATCGGCATAGAAATTGCATATTTTAGGCGGGCTAGAAGCAAGGTCCCACAAGAAGAAGTTGAATAGTTTGAAAAATACAAATTTTTTATATTTTTCACTTGAGCGATTCCGTCGATATCCAGTCGCGTTAATCAGGTTGTATCCGGTAAAATTAGCATTATACATTTGTAGTCAGGAATGCAAGTAAGAGCTAGTTTTACGAGGATTAAAGTGGTCACTAAAAACACAATTCCTAATTCCCAATTTCCAATTACCAATTCCCAATTATTAAGAGAATTTTTTAAGTTGTTAGCCCTTGCTGCCTCAACTGGACTATAGTCTCTACCAAGACATCGGGTTGCACAGGTTTAGACAGATGTCGGTCAAAACCCGCAGCAAAAGCACGATCGCGGTCTTCATCCCTAGCATAAGCCGTCAGAGCGATCGCCCAAAATTTCCCTGTCTGTGTGTTCACAGAACGCAGCCTTCGTACCAGCGAATAGCCGTCTTCCTCCGGCATTCCGATATCGCTGACCACAACATCCGGGCTAAACTGCGAAGCCACCTCAAACGCCTCAGCAGCAGACGATGCAACCTTGACAGTGGCCCCGGAATCTGCCAAGACAAACCTCATAAATTCCCGCGAATCAACCTCGTCATCAACCAGCAAAATCTTAACTCCCAGTAAATTACCAGCGTCAGCCCAAACCTGCGCTTCCTCGTCTGGGATCGAATTTACCTGCATCGCAGGGAGACGGAAAGTAAAAGTCGAGCCCATATTCAGTCCCGGACTCTGGGCCCAAACCGTGCCGCCGTGGAGTTCCACCAACTGCCGCACGATCGCCAGACCCAGCCCCAAACCGCTATAAATGCGAGTAATCGTAGCATCCGCTTGGCGGAAAGAGTCAAACACGTAAGGCAAAAAATTCGGTGCAACCCCAATTCCCGTGTCGGTAACAGCCAGCTCAACCTCCGAATCAACTCTCGAAAGCCGGATTTCAACTCGCCCCCCGCGCGGCGTAAACTTAATCGCATTCGTCAGCAAATTCCAAATTACTTGCTGCAAGCGGCCAGGGTCTCCTGATACCCAAAATCTCGGATTTAACTCAGATTCAGGATTGCCAGAAACCTTCCCAAGTTTGGAAAATTCAGCAGTCTCTAAGCCCAAATCTCCAATTGCAAACCGCAAATCGAGCGACTTAGCATCGGCAGCCAACCGCACCGTATTCAGCGCTCCTTCAACCAGGGAAATCAAATTTACCGCACAAGGATTCAAAGTCAACTTGCCGCGAATAATTCGCGAAATATCCAGCAAATCATCAATCAATTGAGTTTGCAATTTAGCATTTCGCTCGATCGTTTCTAAAGCCCGCCCCGTAGCAGCCGGACTCAAACTGCGTTGCTGCAGCAGTTGCGCCCAGCCCAAAATCGCGTTTAAGGGCGATCGCAGCTCATGAGAAAGAGTTGCCAAAAACTCATCTTTCATGCGATTTGCCTGCTGAGATTCCTCGTAAAGTCGGGCATTGTCGATCGCCCCCGACACCGCCTGAGCCAACTGCATTAAAATAGTTTCATCATCTTCGGCAAACTCCCCCTCATACTTGTCCGACAACTGAATCAATCCCAGATTTCTGCCGTCCCGAGTCCTCAGCGGTACAGCCAGCCAGCCCCGCATCGGCGGGTGCTTCCCCGCAGCCTTGCCGAACTTCCGCCATGCCGGGTGAGCCTCTAACTCGGTTTGAGTCATCCGCATCGCCTGTTGGTGCTGGCAAACTTCCTGGTAAATGCCCGTACCGTCTGGCTCTTCGCAGTAATCTTGCCACGCGGCGTATTTTTCTGACATGGAAAACTTGCTAATTCCCGCATCCCAGGTGGCGGCAGGGTCGAGGTTAACCGCTACCTGGTGGACTTCGAGAATTTGGCGGGCGCTATCTGCTGCTAACTGAAGTATTTCTGCCACCGACAGCGTGGAGTTGATAGCAACTGACGCGGAGGTTAACTTTTGCAGGCGGCGCAAATACGACTGCTCGCGGGCCAACGCGCGCGAACGGTCGTATTCTAACTGTTTGCGACCCGTAATGTCGATCGCCACGCCGAACAGCCGAAGGGGTGTGCCGGATGCGTCAAAAACCACCCGCCCTTTCTCGTGAAGCCAAATCACTGAGCCGTCGGGTCGCACTTTGCGGTATTCCGACTCGTAAACTCCCGTCCCGGTGAGTGCGGCATCCACATCAGCCAAAAACCTTTCACGGTCTTCTGGATGCACCGCAT
Source organism: Microcoleus sp. MON1_C5 (assembly GCF_036701875.1). Lineage (NCBI taxonomy): Bacteria > Bacillati > Cyanobacteriota > Cyanophyceae > Oscillatoriales > Microcoleaceae > Microcoleus > Microcoleus sp. MON1_C5. Next base: position 28,543 of record NZ_JAUBRN010000018.1, read on the forward strand.
TCTTTTTTTGGTCAAAAGTACCAAAGGTGCTGTTTGGGCCCAAACCCATCTGTGTTTCGGCATGGGACGAACGGCGGACTTCCCCCGATGCCACATCCCAGGTAAAAGCGATCGTGTTAGCTGCTTCTAGGGCAAAGCGCAAATTTTCCTCGCTTTCTTGCACCCTCGCTTCCGATAATTTGCGCTCCGTAATATCCCAAACCAGGCCGCTCGACCGCACCGATTTACCCGTATCATCATCAAAAAACTTGCCCCTAGCCGCGATCCAGTGCAAGCTGCCATCGGGCCAAAGGACTCTAAATTCGTACTTGTATTCTATTTTATTTTCTAAAGCAAAGGCAAGAGCGCGGGCGGTCGAGGCTTGGTCATCCGGGTGAATGCAGGCAAAAAACGCTTCATAAGTTCCCGGAAAACTGCCTTTTTCCAACCCGAATAACAGTTCCTGTTCCTCCGACCAAACGACCTCGCCAGTTAATACATTCCAATCCCAAATTCCCATTTTCGAGGCTTCGATCGCCAATCTCAGCCTTTCCTCCGAAATTGCCAACTGCGCCGACGTTTTCGCGTAGTTCTCGCGCAACTGCTGTTTTTTCAAGCTTTCGCCCACGGCCCCCGCCAGCCGCTTTAAGTACCGCCCTTTGAACACGTAATCGCTTAAGCCGGCTTTCATAGCTTCGACTGCCACTTGTTCGCTGCCGCTGTCAGTACACATAATTACCGGACAATTCGGGTAGCGGCTGTGAACTTTTTGGAGAATAGTTAATCCGTCGCTCCAGTGGAGTTGGTAGTCGGTAATTACTATATCAAAACCCCCGGCTGCCAGGATGTGTTCTAGAGTTGGGATATCAATAACGGATTTAATTTCTAAATCGGGAAAAGTTTTCCTCAGTTCCCGCTCGATCATCAGGCGATCGTTCGGGTTGTCGTCGATTAACAGAATAGATAGCATTAGCCTTTTAGTTTTTATATGGGCGCAAACACTCTTAAATCTAATAATATGTTCTTAAGCAATCTCGACAATTTGAATATGTACTTGGTGGGTTAATTAGACTTGCCAATAATTTTATTGTATTTGCTTGTATTTTATTATATTTTAAAGCTTGTAATATCCTCAACCAGCTTTTTAGGGGCGTGCCCACAAGCAAATTAATTAAGTAAGTTGTTGTAAAACTGATCGGAAAGCCTGCTCAGCCGGTATAACGGTGCAAGATATTACTTAACTATCATTATACTAATTGTTTATTCTGTCTTCGGGTGTGAACCAGCAGGTTGATTGATTCTTTGAGCTACAGCCGAATATTGCTGTTCAAACCCTCTTGCGTAGAACCTCATCTTTTTTTAAATCCCGATTCACTGCGCGTTGCCAAACTTGCTTCCTCAACTCTCGCACTTTCGTAATTTTACCCAGAAGCGGGTACCGATTCCCAAAGTCGATTTCACCCCGATCGCACCCCCCATCCGATCGACTCCTTTGCGAGCGATCGCCAGCCCAATTCCCGTCCCCGGATACACTTCTTGACCGTGCAGGCGATCGAACAACCCAAAAATTCTCTCTTGAAATTTTTCTTCAATACCAATGCCGTTGTCTTCTACCCAAAGATAGATATATTCCTCCTCAGCTTCTGCATAAACTCGCACCTGCGGCTCTATCCCAGGCGGCACGAACTTAATAGCATTGGAGAGCAAGTTAGCCAAGACTTGCAGCAGCGTACCAGGATGGGCCAACACCGTAGGTAGCGGTTCAACAACCGTTATCCGAGCTTGTTTTTGGGCAATTTCAGCCTCTAGTTGCGCGATCGAGCCAGCCACAATTAAATTCAGAGAGACTGCTTTTAGCGGCAAGTTAGCTTTGCTGAGGCGGCTGTACTCTAGCAAATTTTCGATTAAAGTATTCATCAGACTTGCAGCGTCATTAATCCGATACAAGTAATCCTGGGCGGTAGCATCCAACTCGCTGCTTCTATCTTGGAGCAACGTTTCAGCAAAAAACGAAATTCCCCGCAGAGGAGCGCGCAAGTCGTGAGAAACTGAATAGGTAAACGATTCGAGCTGTGCGTTAACTTCTTGTAACTCAGCAGTACGCTCTCTCACCCGCTCTTCCAAAGTTTCATTAAATTCGCGCAAAGCAAGTTCAGCTTGCTTGAGTTCCGTAATATCTTCTACCAATCCCTCAATCGTACTTTCACCTTCGGCGCGGTAGAGATATTGAGTAAAGCGAATCCATTTTACTCGACCGTCTGCCAAAGGAAATGTAATTTCCAGAGTTTGACACCGAGACTCCCCTGAATCTACCGGTTGCAAAAACAATTGCTGCAGATAAATCCCTTGGACATCTGCTAAATTGCTGGCATCAAACAAGCGCAAGAAAGCTTGATTGCTTTCCAAAAGCTTCCCGTCGGAAGTCGCTCGAAAAACTCCGACATTTAAGCGTTCTAGCAGAGAATTAAGTTGATTTTCTAGTCGGGCGACTCGTTCCCAGGCGGCAACTCTATCGAGTACGCCGCGAACCGCCACGCAAAGGCGGACGTAGTGCTTCGGCGACTTGATAATGTAGTCATCCACTCCGGATTTCATCGCCTCTACAGCAATTTCTTCGTTGCCTGTATTCGTAAACATTACAATCGGGCATCCTGGATAACTGGCTTTGATAGTTTTAAGCACATCTATACCGTTCGTCCAGCGTAGTTGGTAGTCGGTAATTACCAGATGGAATCCGCCTCGATTCAGTGCTTCCGCAAATAATCTATCGTCGGGAATTTCCGTTATTTGCAATTGCGAGAATTGCCGCTCTAACTCGCGTTTGACAAGCATCCGATCCGTTGGGTTATCGTCAATTACCAGAATGTGTACCACTTTAACAATCTCTAATTGGGCTGTTAGCTAGAGTGCCGATCGATCGCTCCTAATAAAAATGTTGGATGTTGCCCTTTTAAAATAAAAAATGACGGGCTTCCTCAGTAAAAACTTAATTCACTCGTTACGATAAACAGCCGGGTAACGAGGAAACAAGCAATAAAAATCGGTAAACAGCCACTACAAACCACCAAATTCTCTCGGTTCCGGCAGTTCGGTATAGTTGAGCCAATACTCGTTAAAACTCTGCATCATTTCTAATAAAGAAGCAAACCCGACTGGTTTAACTAAATAAGAATTCACCCCTAAATCGTAAGCTCGCTTGACATCAGGTGTTTGCCTAGAAGAAGTAAGCATAACCACCGGCAAGCGTTTTAGTTCCGGCTGCTGCCTCAGCCAAATTAGAACCTCGTGACCGGAGCGCCTGGGCAATTTCAAATCCAGTAAAATTATCGCAGGTAAAGGATAGCGATCGCGATCGCTGTATTCTCCGTCCCCATTTAAATAAAAAACTGCTGCATCTCCATCTCGGACAATTTGCAGCGAAGTATTAGCAAAAGTCTCATTGCGAAATGCCCGCTGCATCAATAGAATATCAACGGGGTTATCTTCCACCAGCAAAATCGTCTGCATTTGGGTCCTGCTTCCTCAGTTGTATCCAAAATCGACTGCCTTGTCCTACTTGAGATTCCACTCCCACTTGACCGCCCATGCGATCGACTCCTTTTTTTACAATAGCTAATCCTATACCTGTTCCCGGGTAAGATTCGATACCGTGCAGCCGTTCAAAAACCCGAAAAATGCGTTTTTGATGTTCTTGAGCAATACCGATACCATTGTCTTCTACCCACAGACGGATTATGGGGACTGGCAATACAGGGCTGACCATAAGTAACTGGGAATGTTCCCACTGTCCCACAGTTGCCCTTTCCAATTCTCCCGCTATATCACTGTCTGTCTCTCCCTCTTGAGGCAGCTCCAGTTCCTCGGCCCAGATCTGCACTTGGGGTGGTGTGCCTTCCACAAATTTTATAGCATTGGTGAGCAGATTGGCGATTACTTGAACTAAAGTAACGCGGTGGGCAATTACCGCAGGCAAGGGCGCTCGAACACTGATTTGAGCCTGCCTGGATTTAGCGTCGGCTTGTACCATAGCAATTGCCTCGGCCACAGCAGATTCTAAGTCCAAAACTTGCAGCGATAAATCAGTGCGGCTCAGGCGGCTGTAAGCTAGCAAATCTTGGATTAATTCTTCTAGTTGTTGCCCAGAATTAACAATTTGCTGGGCGTATTCTTGACCGAGTTCGTCGAGGATGTCACGGTAATCTTCTAATAAAGCTTCAGCCAATCCTTGCATTCCCCGCAGGGGGGCACGCAAATCGTGGGCTACGGTATAGGCGAAAGCTTCTAATTCTTCGTTAGCTGCTTGAAGTTGATTGGTGCGGAGTTCCACTCGCCGTTCTAACGTAGCGTTGAGCATCCGAATTTCTGCTTCTGCTTGTTTGCGCGCAGTTACGTCAAGGGCCGTACTAATTACTAGACTTCTGCCGTCGGAAAGCTTGCCTAAAGGTGCGGAATAAAACTCCCAAATTCGAGTTTCGCCGCTGGCTGTGGAAATCATATATTCGCCTTCAGAAATGCGGGCGTTTAATTGGTGCAGCCGATCGATATGTGCTTGCACTAGCGATTGGCGGCTGTGGTAAGCTTTTTCTGTCCAATCTTCAATGGTGGGAATTTCTGAGTATTCGTAGCCTGAGAGTTCTGTCCAAGCGCAGTTAATTTGCAAAACTTCTCCGTTTTCAGCGTGCAGCATAATTGGCAGCGGTGCGTTGAGAATGGCGCGACGGAAACGTTCTTCGCTTAATTGTAGGGAGTGGCGATCGCGATCTAGCTGGTCTAAAAGTTGATTTTGCTTGATTTCGGCATTGTCGCGCAAAGTTCGATCGCGCTTCACCAAATAGTAAACCAACAGCATCAACAGGAAATTTACTAAACTCGCAACGGTAAAACTCAGGATTGTCAAATGAGCGCTTTTTTTAGATTCTCGGGCGCGCTGCTGCAATAGCTGAGTTTCTTCGGCAGTCATGGCGGCTATCTGCTGCCGAATGTCCCCCATGATTTGCTTTCCCCTACCGGTTTTTATTTGTCGCACGGCTGCTGCTAAGTTTTGTTTGCGTCGCAGATTGAGGGTTGTTTCAAGGTCCGCTAATTTAGAGTCGATCGCAATTTTCAAATCGCGAAGGCGCTGTTGCTGGCGCTTATTGTCAGCCGTTAGCTGCTGCAATCCAACTACTTGCTTGTTGATGCGGGCGAGCGCGCTGTTATACGGTTCTAAATACCGTTCTTCTCCCGTCAGCAAATAACCGCGCTGTCCGGTTTCAGCATCTTTTAAGGTGGAAAGCGTAGCTTCGAGTTCGGTTAAAACTTGGTGAGTGTGGCTCACCCAGTGTTCGTTTTGGATTAACTTGAGAGTGTTGCGGTAGGAAGTTGCCGCATTGAAAATTAGCAGGGCCACGACCATTCCGATACCTGCCGTGATTTGGGGAGTCAGTGATTGTTTCATGAAATAGTCGCTGTGCGAGTCCTGCTTTTTTTATTTTAACTGGATGCGGACTACTCGAATTTTTGGCGCGGGCCTATAGGGTTGCTAAAGACTATAAATTTAAGGCTCAAATGTGCGCTCGATCTTTTTTGTAACTTAGTTTCGATTCTTTTCGCATCCCCCTTAAGCCAGAAATGCCAGAAATTGCTCTCTTGCGTCTCGTGATTCAGGCCAACGCCATACAATCTAGGGTGGCCAACAAAGCTTTATTCGCCATGTTTTCTTGCATCGATCCTGCTGCTTTCACAGTTTCAAATCGCGGCGCAAAAAAAGGAGTTTTTACCTATTGATTTAAGTTGATTTTTGGGCTATATTTTAGATAATTGGAGTGGTGAAACAAATTTTAATTTCGCCAATATTCCCATTATTAAATAATACCTTGTCAAGCCAGCAGCGTCAAGGTTTTTACCGCAAAAAAAAAGGCAAATTTTTAATATTTTTTTAATAAATAATTGGTTGGACGCAGGGGAAAAATTCACAGGAACGATGGCGCGGGTGAATAGTATCAGCCATTCGAGCAATCGGGTAAGTGCGGAGAATTAATGGGTTGAAATTAGTTGAATCTCAAATCCGGTTATATCGCAATTATACTCTCTTGGCTTACGTGAGAGCGATCGAGCGATGTCACCAGCGAGGAATCACGCAAGTGCTGCACTGAGAAAATTATGATTCCCAGTGCAGTGCAGAAACAATATAATTAGACAACCGCAGCGGCTTTCATCGCCAAAATTCGATCGATCGCATCTTCAACAACCTTATCAGGCGTAGAAGCACCCGAAGTCACGCCGACTACAATTTTACCCTCCGGTAGCCAACCTTCAGTTACAATCAAATCTGCCCCCAAAGGCTTGTGTTCTATGCGATTTCCCGGTAAAATGCGCTCCGCACAATCAATGTGATAAGAAGGAACAGTTTTGTCGATCGCAATTTCCTGCAAATGCGTAGTATTAGAAGAATTAAAACCCCCAATTACCAGCATCAAATCCAACTTTTCCTCAACCAAACTCAACATAGCATCTTGGCGTTCCTGAGTCGCATCGCAGATAGTATTAAAACTCTGAAAATGGTCGTTCAAATTTTCAGGTCCAAACTTCCGCATCATCGTTTTTTCAAATAACTTGCCAATGTTCTCTGTCTCAGTTTTGAGCATAGTAGTTTGGTTAGCAATACCAACACTTTCCAAATCCACATCTGGGTCAAAACCAGCAGAATAAGCCTTGCTAAATTTAGCAAGAAACTCATCGCGGTCGCCCCCATGCAAGATATAATTGCTGACATATTCAGCTTCCTGGAAATTCAATACAATCAAATACTTATCAGCAAAAGAACTCGTAGCAACAGTTTCCTCATGCTTGTATTGACCGTGAATAATCGAAGTATAATTCCTCTTTTTGTGCTTTTCAACAGTATTCCAAACCTTAGAAACCCAAGGACAAGTAGTATCAACAATCTTGCAGCCCTTATCATTAAGCAACTGCATTTCTTGGACGCTTGCTCCAAAAGCTGGTAAAATTACCACATCGCCGCTATCGACAACCGAAAAATCTTTCTGTCCCTTCTCAACAGAAATAAAACCAACTTCCATATCCCGCAAATGCTGATTTACAGACGGATTGTGAATAATCTCATTAGTAATCCAAATCCGTTCTGACGGGAAATGCTGGCGAGTCTCGTAAGCAATAGCTACAGCGCGTTCCACCCCCCAGCAAAACCCAAAAGCCTGAGCCAGCCGGATCGTGACTGCGCCGCGTTCTAGCCTGTAATTATTGTCGCGAATTTGCTGGATCAGACTGCTTTGATAAGCCGTCTGCATCACGCCAGCTACCTCAGCTTCGTGTCCGAAACCTTTGCGGTGGTAGTTTTCAGACTGTTGGAGCGATCGTTTAAAAGCTTTAGTATCCATGCGGTATCGAGTTGAAATCTAGGTTAATTACCTTTGATTTTAGAATGCCTGGGGTGCGATCGGGATTATTGGCTCAGTAGGGAAGAGGGGATATGCTATTTATACGATCGACACATTGAATTGAGAGGGAAGAAGGAATGAACCGCGAAGACGCGAAGGACACTAAGAAAGAAGAAAGAGACACTTCGACAAACAGGTGGAACAGAACCTTTATACCTCTTCCTTCGCGCTCTTCGCGCCTTCGCGGTTCGTAAAAAAAAACTTAAAAAAAGCCGAGAGACCCAGATAGCTGAGTCTCTGCACGATCGAACTTATTCAGAAAATCAGCTTCAAACCTTCTTAGGCGCAAAAGGAGAACTCGATTCAAACGAACTGAAACCACCGGCAAAATCCTCACCGTAAGCTTCTTCCCCGTGCTCGCCGATATCCAAACCTTGGTCTTCAGCAGATGACGGCACTCGCAGTTCCATAAACTGCCCCAAAATTTTCAGGATCACAAAAGTGCCCACAGCCGCAAACACGTAAGTAACTACAACGCCTATAAACTGGGTCACGATTAGCCCCGGATTCCCCGCAAACAGCCCGTCATTTCCGGCAGCGTTAACGGCTTTAGTCGCAAACACGCCAGTCAGAATCGCTCCTATAGTTCCGCCGACGCCGTGAATCGGAAAGGTATCCAAAGAGTCGTCAAATCCCAGCTTAGCCCGGAAACTAACGGCAAAGAAGCAGCAAACCGAAGTGATCGATCCGATCAAAAGCGCTCCCACTGGAAACACGAATCCAGCCGCAGGTGTGATTCCCACCAATCCCGCGAGGAAACCGCTAGCAATTCCCACTGCTGTCGGTTTGCCTCTGAGCACCCATTCCACAATTGTCCAAGTTAAACCGCCGGCTGCTGCTGAAATCATCGTGGTGACAAAAGCCACTGTTGCTAAAGAACCAGAACTCAAAGCACTACCGCCGTTGAAGCCAAACCAGCCAAACCACAGCATCCCAATTCCCAGCAAGACGTAGGGTACGTTGTGGGGGGTGTGGGGCTTGTTCAAGTGGTCTTTGCGGGGCCCGATCATCCAAGCTGCGACAACCGCAGAAACACCGGAACTGATGTGCACCACTGTGCCGCCGGCAAAGTCCAGAGATCCGATCGCCTGCAGCCAGCCTCTACCCCAAACCCAGTGGGCTAAAGGAGAGTAGATGAAGGTAGACCACAGCAGCACGAACCAGAAATAGGTTTTAAATGTTACCCGTTCGACGATCGCCCCGGAAATCAAGGCTGGAGTGATGATGGCGAACATCATCTGGTAAACCATGAAGACTTGGTGGGGTATTGTCGGTGCGTAGCCGATCGGATCTGGTGTGTCCGCCGTGACGTTGTTCAAGAACATCCAGTCCAAGCCGCCGATGAAGGTTTCGAGTCCTTGGGCAAACCCTTTATCATTGAGGTTGCTGCGGGTGACATCAAAAGCCAAACTGTAGCCCCACAGCGTCCATGTGACGCCGATGACTCCCATCATGACTAAGCTCATCATCATGGTGTTGAGGACGTTGCGCGATCGCACCAGTCCCCCGTAGAAAAAGGCCAGTCCCGGTGTCATTAACAGCACCAGTGCTGAGGATATCAACATCCAGGCGGTATCGCCACTGTCGATCGGATTCGGCGCCACCGCAGCAGCAGCACCAGCAGCATCTTGAGCGAAGGCATTGTCCGTTAGCGGTACGCTTAACAGCCACAGCGCCATGATGCCGATCGTTAAACTTTTTTTGATCACGTTAGTTGTACCTTCTCATACTCAGCAATTTTCAGGGAAGACCGAGCCGATTTTAGATGGGAGGATTTTAGATGCAATAGTTATTTGGTTTTAAGTCCCTGTTTTAGCGGAACAAATCTTCAATAGATAATTCCCCAATCCTCAACCCCCCGACTTCGTATAGCCGGACTCATCTAAATTCGTCAACTCTTTCTCCAATGGTCTGTGCCTTTTGGATTGCACCATTTGTACCAACAGTTATTCTGTATCAGCCTATACTAAAGAGCTAACTATCATATTTCTTAATCTATCCGCCGTTACTTGACATAGCCCGTGACAGCAGAGTAATTGGGGAGGGCGAGTTGAGGATAGGGGGAGAGTTTTGAGTTGGGGAGACTGGGAGGAGGAGGGGGGAGAGTTGGGGACAATATGACTTCATCCTCCATCTTTCTAACGGATGAAGGACTAATAACTAATAACTAATCACTGATGACTAATCTTTCAACTGCATCTGACTGAACAGTTGCAGGGCCGATCGCCAAACTAGATAACCTTGATCGTTAAGGTGCAAGCCGTCTGTGCTGAGTTCAGTTGGCAAATTGCCGTCAGAATCCGCAAACAGCGGGTACAAATCCAGATACAAAACATTTTCAGAACTAGCAATTTCTTTCAGCCGCCGATTTATCGCCCGAATCCGACTGTTAGGAATCGCCAACAGCCGATCGCGATTTTCCCAAGTAGCTTGTTCCCCGCTGTGCGGCAAAATCGACTGCACAACCACTTGTGCATTGGGGTGAGCCCACCGCAAATCGCGAATAATCTGCCGCTGGTTGTCCAAAATCCCTTCGTCGCTGGCCCCCCGCAGCAAATCGTTAATTCCGATCATCACAAACACCGTATCCGGCACAGTTCTATCGAACAACTGCAACCGCTTCAGCAAACCCACGGAAGTCTCCCCGGAAATCCCTTGATTCAGCCAAAATCGATCGACTGGTAACAGCTTCGTCGGAAACCACATACTCAGAGAATCCCCAGCCAAAACACTCAGCCTTGAGGGTCGATTCGCCGCCGCCGCCTCAGCTTCGCGACCCAACTGCGTCACCCACTGCTGGTAAGTCCATTTATGTCGCGGTCCTGGAACCGGCACGTCTAGCACTGGGTTTGCAGAGCTCACCGGTTGGTCAATTTGTTCCTGGGCGCCTTCTGCCGTCACCGCATCATTCGCCTGGAAGCTTTCTGTCAAGTTCTGTCCCCCCAGGAGTAGTTGAGCAAGTGTGAATATCAGTACCCCGTTCGTCACCAAAGATAGCAAAGCCCAAACCGGAACAGCTTTCGATCGGCTAACTTCCATCCCTAAGAGGGATTTATGAGTTCTACTTCTGCTACCTCCTCCAAACTTCTCCATAAACTCAAGCTATTTGCAGGCCTCACACCGAATAATTTGCACTGATTGCTGCATCAAATTTTACCGCTCAATTAAAGCCTCAATTCTTGTAAGAATCAAGCACTGTGCTGTGTTGGGCAAGGGCGGCGATGCAGAACTTTGCTTTTTCGCACTACTTTACCATAAAAAATCTGCCTACCAAACTTTCTTGCACCGCAATCGGATTTGTCCAAGCTGCAGGACTGCACAAAAATATATCTAAAAGTGATCGAACTTACTCAGTTCTGATGCTAAAATCCAAAAATGAAAAAATTAACTATAACTGAAGCCGCCAAAATTAAAGGTGTGAGCGCTTCCACGTTACGCAGGTGGGAAGCCGAAGGCAAGCTAATACCGGAACGCACCGCTAACGGTCACAGACGGTATGACCTAGCTCATCTTCTCGGCTTAAAACCCAACGGCGCTTTAACTATAGCTTACGCTCGGGTTAGCAGCCACGACCAAAAAGATGATTTAGACAGACAAAAACAAGTTTTGGAATTGTTTTGTGCATCTCACGGCTGGCAATTCCAAATCATTGATGATGTGGGTTCTGGGGTTAATTACAGTAAGCGGGGTTTACAACATCTAATTAGGGCGATCGCAGACAATCAAGTAGAAAGGCTGGTATTAACTCACAAAGACAGACTGCTGAGATTTGGTTCTGAACTAATTTTTAATTTGTGCGAACACTTTGGGACAGAGGTAGTGATTGTCAATCAAACCGAAAATGCTAGCTGTGACGAGGATTTAGCTAAAGATATACTAGAAATAATCACTGTTGTCTCCGCCCGCCTAGATGGCAGCAGGAATCCCAAGAACAAGCGCATCGTTGAAGAACTTAAAGCAATTGGCGGTAAACTCTAATCAATACACCAGTTTACAAAGCTCGTCAGTTACAGATTCTCAATTCCCCATTACCAATTACCGGCGCACATCTCATGCAATCGGAAACTACTATATGTAAGGCGTTGCATAATAGCGGCATGATTTTGATTTTTTTTGTGGGATGATATCCTCACCCCGAAGGCGTGTATTTTCACAGCAGGCGGGACACCCCACCATAATCATCCTCACATTGTGCAACGCCATATGTCAGCCCTTAAAGGTCAACTAAAAATAAAATTATGCCCGCGTTGGCATCGAAGATTGAAACGCGAGCACAACGATAGACAGCCATATGTTGGGGGCTATTTCAGATGGTGGTTTTTCTGAATAAAAGCGTGAATTAGCTGATAAATAGCTAATGTAGGATACGAAAGCTAAATTGGTCGATCTCTTCGCACGCTCTACAGTTTGTTAGCTTTCCCCCCAGAACCCCCACCATAACCGCCGTAGCCGCTCTCACTTCTGTTATCAAAGCTCGTTTCCTTCACAAACCCGGTGTAAGCTTCCATTCCGTGTTCGCCGATATCCAAACCTTCAGCCTCCTCTAAAGCAGAAACGCGGATACCCAGCAAAGCTTTGAGTGCGGCCCAAAAAATCGTACTCAGCAGCACGGTCATCCCCCCTACAGAAATAATGCCGACCAACTGGTTCCAGAGTTGACCGAAACCTCCGCCCACAAGCAATCCGGCTGCCGGGCCTGTGGTATAAAGTCCAGTTGTAGGCCCGTCAGCAAACAAGCCAACTGCCAGAGTTCCCCAGATGCCGCAGACTAAGTGAACTGAAGTTGCGCCTACAGGGTCGTCAATTTTCAAGTTGTCGAAGAAAGTTACTGCGAAAACTACCAGGATACCGGCGATCGTGCCGATTATGGCAGAGTTGGGGATGTTGATCCAAGCGCAGCTCGCTGTTACCCCGACTAAGCCTGCGAGGATGCCGTTGATAATCATCGAAAGGTCGGGTTTGCCCAGGTACAGCCAAGCTGTAATCGTTGCAGCAACTCCCCCAAAGGCACCGGCGGTGTTGGTGGTGAGCGCAATATGAGCGATCGCATTTGGATCGACTGCCATTGTCGAACCGGGATTGAACCCGAACCAACCCAACCACAAAATCAAACAGCCGAGGGTGGCAATGCTCATATTGTGTCCCGGCATCGCCACAGTATCCCCGTCGCGGTACTTGCCGATCCGTGGCCCTAAAAATGCCGCTCCCATCAAAGCAGCCCAACCGCCTACCGAGTGAATCACTGTCGAACCGGCAAAATCCCAGAAGCCTGCTTTTGCCAGCCAGCCGCCGCCCCAAATCCAGTGTCCGGTAATTGGGTAAGCAATTCCTACTAGCAGCAAGCTGAAAATTAAGAAGTCAATGAATTTAACTCGCTCTGCAACGGCTCCAGAAACGATCGTGGCAGCAGTTCCCGCAAAAACTAACTGGAAAAAGAATTTAGCGTTGAGGGGGACTCCCGTCCAGTTAAGCGAGTCGAAAATGCCTTGATAAGCATCTCCTGTGGCGGGGCTGTTGTCGGCTACATTCCACAGAAAAAATCCGCCGCTGGTGCCGATAAAACCGTTGCCGTCGCTGAACATTAAGGCAAAGCCGATCGCCCAATATGCGATCGTAGAAAGCGCAAAAACAATCAAGTTTTTGGACAACACGTTAACCGCATTTTTCTGACGGCAAAAACCGGTTTCCAACATACAGAAACCGGCGTTCATAAAGAACACTAGCATCGCCGCTACCATGACCCACATGGTATCCATGCCCACCTTAAGGCTGGCTAATTGTTCCTCGGTGGTTGGCGCGGGAGCTGTTTGGGCTACCGCCGCATATCCCCATACCAAGACGATGATTGCAGCTAAAGGTATGCAGGCTTGCCAACTTGGAGTGAGGCGGGCGATCGTCGTTTGTAATTTTTTGAACCTGTTAACTTTGGTCAAAAAGTTAGCTGCTGGCAAATTTAAAGACTCCCGCCTGACTTGTTTCGACTTTTTCTTTCCGACAGTCATTTTAATCACTTTTACCCTCTTTACGGCTAGTAAGCTCAGCAATATTCGGAAAACTTTCCAATCTTACTACAAAAGTTTATGGATTATTTGTTGAGATTGAGATAGTTATGATAGCCTAGCTCTTCTAATTGATTTTGTTTTTTCAGTACAGATTCGGACAAATTTTTGCGGTAATGCAAGACTCGCTCTAGCAATTCCGGCTGATGAGCTGCCAGTATCTGAACTGCCAGCAAGCCAGCATTTTTAGCGTTGCCGATCCCCACTGTGGCTACGGGTATCCCCGCTGGCATTTGCACGATCGAGTACAGCGAATCTACCCCTTGCAGGTGGCGGCTTGGTACAGGCACCCCAATTACGGGCAAGGGCGTTAAAGATGCTACCATACCGGGGAGGTGCGCCGCTCCCCCGGCTCCTGCGATAATGACTTTCAAGCCTCGTTGATGCGCGGTTTGGGCGTATTCCACCATGCGATCGGGGGTACGGTGCGCCGAGACGATCGCCACGGAGCAAGCAACACTGAATTCTTCGCAAACTGCGATCGCATCTTTCATGGTTGGCAAATCCGAATCGCTACCCATGATAATTCCAACTGTCGCTTGATTCATAAAATTTTCAGATTTGAGATTTCAGATAAATGCTAATTTTAAATGATTGCGTTAACTCAAATTTAGATATTTTGTACCAAAACTGACCGTTAAAAGCAATTTTGCCACAAGCCCCCGTCTGAGCAGCCCTGGAGCCAGCCAAAAGCAAAAATCTCCCCCTCCTCATCGCCAGCCACCGGATTTATCCGTAGCGAATATTAAACCTAAAATCTAAAATCTAAAATCTAAAATCGGATGACTGAAGCCACAACCCCAACTGCCGCCCGCACAGATATTCTCAATGTTCGCCTCCCCGGTTGCAAGGATTTGCAGATGCTTGCTGTTGACGAAATGGGCATCATTCAAGAAGTTTGCCCGATGGACGCCGTATTTAAACGGATTTGTCCTCCCGATTTGCAAGTGCTTGATGTAGCAGGCGATTGGCTTTCTCTAGGCGGTGTTGACTTGCAGATTAACGGCGCCCTAGGTTTTGCTTTTCCCGATTTAGAAAGCAAGCATATGGAAATGTTGCCGAAAATTTGTCAATTTTTGTGGAATCAGGGAGTCGATGCTTTTTTGCCGACTTTGGTGACAACTTCGCTGGATAAGTTTAGGCGATCGCTCTCGACTATAGCTGATTATATCCGCACTGTACAAACCGCTGCTCCGACAACAATTAAGCCCAAAACAGCGGAAATTCTCGGTGTTCACCTCGAAGGCCCTTTTCTCAACCCCCAGAAGCGAGGAGCTCACCCAGTTGAGTTTTTATTACCGCTCACTATAGAAAATGTCAAGCAAGTTTTAGGAGATTGTGCCGATATTGTCAAAATAATTACTTTAGCGCCGGAGTTAGACACCACTGGCGAAGTCATTTCCTATTTGCAAAGTTTGGGAATTTCCGTCAGTCTCGGACACTCCCAAGCGACGGCAGAGCAAGCGCAGCAAGCATTTGAGCGGGGAGCTTCAATGGTAACTCACGCTTTTAATGCGATGCCGAGTTTGCACCACCGAGAACCGGGTTTGTTGGGAGCGGCGATTGTTCATCCGGGCGTAAAATGCGGTTTAATTGCTGACGGCAAGCACGTTTCTCCGACAATGATTGATTTTTTTCTGCGCGCTGGTAGGTATGAAAAAGGCGTTTTTTTAGTGAGCGATGCTTTGGCTCCTTTGGGTTTGCCTGACGGTGTTTATCCTTGGGATTCCCGACAAATTGAAGTCAGAAAAGGTACGGCTTGGGTAAGATTAGATTACCATTCCCCGCTGGAATCTGCTACTTTGGCGGGTACAACTCTGCCGCTGTTGGCGGGAGTGCAGAATTTGGTGGAGTGGGGGATTTGCGATGCCGAAAGTGCGATCGCCCTGGCAACTGAATCTCCGAGAAGGGCGATCGGAATTTCGGGAATTATTGGCAAATCGGCAACTCAATTGTTGCGCTGGAATTTAAAGGCGGCGACAAAGGAATTGACTTGGCATCGACTCTTTTAGCCTGTTATACCCTTTTATATTAAAGAATTCAAAAAGTGGGAATCGGCCAACTGGTATTACCCGATAGATTTTAGATTTTAGATGTGCCGTTTTCATCGAAAATCTAAAATCGCCAATCTAAAATCTGTTGTTGCAAGTTGCACATTTTCCGAACCGGATTGCTATATAATGTCTAACCGTTGGCAATAACTCAGCAGCAGGCAGATCGATGAATTTGGTAGACGACAAGACTATAGTTAGACAGTATTTTAACTCGACGGGATTCGATCGCTGGCAGCGAATTTACGGCGAGGGCAAAGTCAATAAAGTTCAGCTAGACATCCGCACCGGCCACCAGCAAACGGTGGATACAGTCATCAAATGGCTGCAAGCTGACGGCAATTTGCCCGGGCTTTGTGTCTGCGATGCTGGCTGTGGTGTAGGCTCTCTGAGCATTCCTCTGGCTGACGCTGGGGCAATTGTTTGCGCTAGCGATATCTCTGAAAAGATGGTAGCAGAAGCTTACGATCGATCGACAGCAGTCCCCGGCAAGCTCTACAACATCTCCTTCGCCGCCCAAGATTTGGAAGCTTTAACCGGCAAATTCCACACAGTGATTTGTTTGGATGTGCTAATCCACTATCCTCAAAATAAGGCTGCAGAAATGATCGCTCACCTAAGTTCGATCGCCGAATCGCGACTAATTCTTAGTTTTGCACCCAAAACTTTAGCACTCACCGCCCTCAAAAAAATTGGTGAACTTTTCCCCGGCCCGAGCAAAACTACCCGAGCTTACCAGCACCGCGAAGCTGATATTATCAAAATCTTAGAAAGCAATGGTTTTGTTATTAACAGAACAGCGATGACTAGCACTAACTTTTACTATTCTCGCTTGCTGGAAGCTGTGCGGAAATAGGTTAAAAATATCTGCAAAAAAGCTAATTTCTCATCAGCCTAGGGTGCGCCCCGCGCACCTTCCCTTCCCAGAGTTAGGCCAGTGAACATCTCTACTATGCGATTGCTTCGCGGAGGCTGGCAATGACAAGTAAGCCACGCACCGCGCACATTCGATATCAACAATTAAATGTTTTTCCCTGCTCCTTCTTCCTTCTTCCCAATTCAATAAATATTATGTCAACGCTAATTTTAATTCGCATTTTTATAGCAGCGGCAGCCGTATTTGGAGGTTTATCGGTTGCAGGCGGTGCTTTCGCCTCCCACGCTTTGAAAAATCAATTGAGCGATCGAGCTTTAACCATTTTTGAAACCGGCGCCCGATATCAAATGTACCATGCCCTGGCTTTATTACTCGTCGCTTTACTCTTGAGTCGCGCCCAAGAGTCTCAAACCTTTTTTGCAGTGGCTGGATGGGCTTTTATTGCCGGCACAATCATCTTTTCAGGCAGTTTGTACGCCCTGAGTTTGAGCGACATCAAATGGCTGGGTGCAATTACGCCACTGGGGGGGGTTGCTTTTATTGCAGGTTGGGGATGTTTGGCAGTCGCAGCTTTTAGTTTTAAATAGGCAATTGGTAAATTTGAGGCAATTCCCAATTCCCAATTCTCAATTTCCAATTATCTAATTTTCAAAAACATCGCTGGAAAACATCTCAGTAACAGTACGCAAGTAAGGTACAAATACCGTTAAATCTTCAGCAGGAAGCCGCTCGCATATTTCCCAAAATAAAATCAGCAGCATATCCTGCACTAACTCCCAACTTACATGAAGTTTCGGGTACAACATCACGCAAATTGGAAACAATTCTTGCTGTACCGGGTGAATGCTACCTTCCAAAACGCACCAGCACAAATAGCTTTGAAAAATCTCGACATCCCGGATACCAGAAATTTTTACCTCGCGATCGCTCAAATACCCGCTGCTGCTGCGGTATCCTTGATGCTGGGAACTAGCTCGATCGTACACTGCACTAGCAATCTGAGTCGTGTGCTGCAACAAATGCTGAACGGCTAATAGAGCTCTTGAATTCGGGGGCTGATTCGCCGCAGCCTCGTTAATCTCTCCGTAGGGAATGTGCAGGTAGTCGTCTACAACTTTTAAGTAGGGCGCAAATTCCGCTCGCTCTGACTCCGAAAGACATCCTAACAAGATTTTGCTAGTGTATTGAAACTCCATTGTCACAAATCCCAGCACTAACGGATCTGTCTCTGAGTATTTTCGCCTCACTTGGATAATATCTTTTCCCACAAGCACTGACAAGCGGAAAACAGGTTCTCTATCCGCATAAGCGTCTATTGCTTTCTGATATAAGGTACGAGTGTCGGCGGAAATTTCTAAAGGATTAATTAAGCTCTTATCGATCGCGTGCCGCTCTATTTGTTTCCCTAAAAGAGCTTCTACTCTACTCCAAGCTATCTCGCTGGCTAATTTCAGGGTATCTGTCAATTTGTCAACTATTGGGGCTCTATTTCCCTCAAAATTAATTAAATCAAGGCTTGGGAGAATTTGGCGTGGCGCTTTCTTCTCTCGTGTCGCAACGGTACTGTAATATTTTTTTGCCCAGCTAACTGCGAAGGAAGAAACGCTGGCACCTTTAGCTTTTGGGAGTTGGTCAGTGTCCGGTCGGGTAATACCTTGGGACGCCTGACTTGCGCCCTGTTGAAGTTTGTCTGCTGCTGGTAAAGATTTTGAAGATATTTGTGAAATACCCGTCATGATAAACCTCGTTTTTTTATTAAGTCGCACCCGCTCGATTCCCCTAATTTTTAACGTTGTTAACTACAATTTTCTGCATTTTTACGCTGACAGTCATCAGCCATTACGCTTAAAGCTATAAGCCATTTGGCTCGACTGCCTGCATCTTTTATAAGCTGCACGTTAATAACGTTATTTATTGTGCGATCGATCACCATCACCCTGTGATCGCGACCCTAATCTAGTTTTTTGACGTATAATGAAGGCTGGAAATAAATTTAATTTGTCTTAAAAGCTGAGAATTAAAGTTAAGTCTGCTTAAAAAAAACTGCTGCTTGAAATACCTTATCTTTGTTTTGAAGCGCTTTGGTTGAGCGCCCTAATCTCTTTAAGAAGCTAGGCTACAGCACGATCTAGGGGTGACTTTGGTTAATTTATTTCTATAGCTGAATTAGAAATGTATTTTTAGTCTGAGGATTGTTAGGAAACCATAACAAATTTAACTATCGGCTTTTCTAAATAAAAAATTAAATTTGAGATGAGAATCAGATTTATGTGCATTTAGTTAATACCATTGCCAGGACCCTTTTTTGCGATCGGTTTTTTAGCTTCCCCGTGAAGCGAAGCTATCCCGTAGGGAATCGCCCGCAATCGATCGTCGTCCATTCGATCGGCCAACTAACCTTCAAAATCGGAATTAGCGACTGAGTAGCCCGATCACTCCCACATTTTGCCAACTCTGAGTTTTTCGAGTCCTCTCGCGGAGCCCGAAGCCTGTCTCTACAACGATAGGATGAGGTTGATGCGGGCCCCACGGGCGATCGATCCTCACAAACAGCACGGCCAGTACGTCTTTAAGGCTATGGCTTCGGGTAGGATTAGTAGGACGAGAGGAAGTGGATAAAATGAGCGCTAGCAGCAATTCAACTGAAATTAAGTTCGGAACCGATGGGTGGCGAGGACTGATTGCCCATGACTTTACTTTTGCCAACGTGCGAAAAGTCACCCGGGCGATCGCCAGTTACCTAGAAACCGCTTACCCAAAAGACCGCCCAGTCCTAGTCTCCTACGATACCCGCTTTCTGGCAGACGAGTTCGCCCGCACGGCGGCTGAAGTATTGGCAGATTTGGGATGGACGGTGAAAGTGGTCGATCGAGATTGCCCCACACCAGTCATCGCCTACAGCGCCAAGCATCTCAACTCTGCAGGAGCCCTGATGTTCACGGCTTCGCACAATCCCGCACCTTACTGTGGCATCAAATACATCCCCGACTACGCGGGCCCGGCAACCCCGGAAATTACTGATACAATTGTGGCCAATATTGCTGGTGCTTCTGATGCCCCAGCCAAAGGCAGCCACAACGATAAAATCTCCAGTTTTGACCCGAAACCCGAATATCTGAAGTTTCTTTATACTTTGATCGATGTGGAGCGGATTCGCTCTGCTAAGTTGAAGGTGAAGTACGACGCTCTCTACTCGACTTCTCGCGGCTATCTCGACGGCGTTTTGGAACACTGCGGCTGCGATGTCGAAAGTTTTCACACCTACCGCGACGTGCTGTTTGGTGGCGGAATGCCGGAACCCAAGGGCGAACAGTTAGTTGAGTTGGTGGAAGCTGTTAAGAAGGATTCGGCGGATTTGGGTTTAGCTACCGATGGCGACAGCGATCGCTTTGGTATTGTTGACGAGTTGGGAAATGTCTTGACTCCAAATACTGTACTGTTGCTGCTGGCGCGTCACTTGGTTAAGAATAAAGGATTGACTGGGGCGATCGTCCGTACCGTCGCAACTACCCACTTGCTGGACAATTTGGCCGCCAAGTACGGTTTAACAATCTACGAAACCGCAGTCGGTTTTAAATACATCGGCGAAAAAATGCGGGAAACTGCGGTGCTCATCGGTGGCGAAGAGTCTGGCGGTTTGAGCGTTTTGGGTCACATTCCCGAAAAAGACGGGATTTTGGCTGATATGCTAGTTGCTGAGGCGATCGCCTATGAAGGCAAACCGCTTTCTCAGCTAGTCGAAGAAGCCATTAAAGAAGCCGACGGCCCCCTGTACAACAAACGTTTGGACTTGCACCTAGAAGAAGCCCACAAAGCAGCCGTTTTGGAATCTTTTACCAAGAATCCGCCCACAGAAATAGCAGGTATCGGCGTTAAGGAAATCGGCCGCAAAGACGGAATTAAACTTTATCTTGAAGACGGTGGTTGGGTACTGCTGCGGCCTTCAGGAACCGAACCCTTGATGCGCGTTTACATGGAAACCAATTCTGTGGAAAAAGAAAGCCAAGTTGCCCAACACATGGAAAAGGTAATTTCCCAGTTAGAACCTGTTTAATTTTCTACCTATTCCAACGGGGGTTTTTCCCCTAGCGCTTGGGATTGTGAGGTGCGCTTGGCGCACCTTACGTATTTTTGATAACTCTGGCAAAGCCTCTGAACATTAATCATCGATACTGCTGGGCCAGTTATATATTTGCAATACACTTGGATTTGTTTAAGTTTGGGAAGTGTAAATTTATTTATGTTTGTTTAATTTTTAATTAATTAAAAAAATTCTCTATTTTTTCCGTCTCTACTTGACTTTTCCCCTAATCTTATTGTATATTATTATATAATGGGGTGTTTGCAAAAATAAAAACTTTACACATATTTCAATTATAAAACAAGTATACAAGTTAAATTATTAGCCTGTCAACCCGTTTATGAAAACAATTCCTCTGCTCGCCATTAGTTTTTTAGTAGCAATTTTAGTAAGCGCGATCGGCATTATCTCAGTGCAAAATGCCGCCCCAGTATCCTTAAACTTTATCTTTTTTCAATCGATACAACTGCCCGTAGGAGTAGTATTGGCACTGAGCATGAGTGCAGGACTGATCGGAGGTGCGCTACTGCAACCGCTGTGGAACATTTCAGATTCCCAAAACTCACGTCCTAAATTTCAGGCAAATCCAGAAGAATCCGACACCGTACAATATTAAAGAGATTTGATCCCTTAGAGGGAATATACCTGACCGTCAATCAGCAGCCGAGTAATTCCCTTAGCTCGCAAATAAGGCGCTGCTTTTTGCAGCATACTGCTGTCAGGAATCTTGAAAACCCTTTGATTGCGAGTAGCAAATCGGCGGGCCACTCGGTGATTGTCAAACACTGCCAGGGTTTTCTCGCGAATTTCCGCCGCCGGAATTTGACCCAGTTCGCCAAAAGCTTTTAGAGGTCTGGTGATTAACTCCGCTGCCCGATCGACCACCAAATAACAAATTTTGGGCAGAGATGCTTGGCTTAAAGGCAAAACTTGAATTTGTCCTGTACCCCGAAGCTCGATCAACTCGCCCGACGATAGTGAACCCAGGAGACTGCCTTCAAACAGAGAGTCTTCATCCTCTACATATTCGTCGAAGTCGTCATCTAAATCGTCTTCATCCTCATCATCATCCTCCTCATCCTCGTCGTCGTCTTCGAAATCCCTAAAGTCTTCACCGGCCAGCAGCCCTTCTGCTGGCAGCATTGCCTTTAGTTCACCAGTCACAACAGCGCGGTGGCTTGGATCGGCAACATGGGCTGCTGCGGCATCTGGCACATCAGAGACATCCAAATCCGACTCTACATTCCCTCGAATTTCGAGTTCTGCAACTGGTTTAGGGACTGATTCAGAACGCTTTCGGATCGTCGGTCTCGAATGTGAGGCTGACGGCTGGACAGGGACTGACTCCGACAGGGGGACAGCTACAGGATCGATTTCGCCATCTGCCGACGACTCAGTAGCCGCCTCTGTCGCTTCAGAAACACTGCTGCGATCGGACAAACGCTTTTGTTTTTGCTGCACTAGAAATTCGTATTCCGGCTCCGACAAAGCACCCTGAAGGATGCGCCTCACAGTGGAACTGCTCACTCCGTAGCGCTTTGCCAGAGTGATAGTATTCTCGTTTGACTGTCGGTACAGCCTGATGAGTTCGCGTTTGTCTGAATCGGAGAGTTTTGTAGGCGTCATGCCAAGTTTCCCAGCAAAAAGACGTGAAAAGACGCAGGCTAGCAGTCAGCGAACTTTGATTTTTCATTTTCAATTTCAAGCTCAGAGATGCCGACAAGGGCAAAAAAGCTTTCGCTTCCCCATCGCTTGCCACAGCAACCCCAATATCAAATCGCTAGGCTGCGCGACGACTGCGCCTGCTCTGGCGAGAACGGGTTGAGATGTCATGTTCCAAGATAGCTCCAATCCCAAACAGGATGGCACTGAAAACAAAAAAGACTTCCAGCAAACTGCCGCTTTGATAAGTACCCTCAGTCTGAGTATCGCGCCATTTAAAGTACATATCTGCGATGTAAAGCGAAAAAGTTGCAGCCGCAATCATTCTCCAAGATTGGGAAAAACGTCCTCCCCAAAACGCCAGCAGCAATGCCGTAGCAATAATCAGCAGAAAAACGTCCCCAACGATGTAAAACAAATTAATTGCATAGGCGTAAGGCGACAGTTGCTTGTCCAGTGCCATCACCCATCCGGGAGCTTTGATTTCTGCTTCTTCTTCTTCGGGTGCTGATGCAGCATCGGTCGCGGCTGCTTTTGCCTGTAACTTAGACGAATTTTCCAAAGCAGGCGCTCTTCCTGTGGCAGTGGTTGCTGGTTCAGATTCTGTCACTACTTCTTGAGTGGCTGCCGGAGCCATTCCTAGCTGGGTCCTCCAAGAGTCAGGTGCTGCAACCCAAATAGCTACAGCAATCCCGAAGGCTGCAATTCCCGCTAACAAAGCCCACTGCCAAATTTCTAGATTCAGCCGCTTGGAAGTCACAGCTACAACCATGCCCCCGATCAGTACCACATAGCTGCCCAGATAAAAGGCATCTGCTGGAGACACGTCCGGGTCTAACCCGAAATAGAGTTCCCAAATCCCGAACAGCACGCCGGCTATGAAATAGAACAGCATCCCCAGACCTATGCCCAGCCAGACGTTGCGCCCACTGACCATGTGGGGGCTTTGCCAGTTTCTAAAACAGACTAAAGCCGCTCCGAAGTATGCTCCGCATTCAAAAATATAAGTGCCGATCGAGTACCAAAGAGGTAAACCCTCTTCAGCAGAGAGGGGGACGCTGAACAGCAAAAAGAACAGCAGCGCCATGACAGCCCAGACAATACCCGCAATCACTAGGGTCTGAGCTGACAGTAAAGATGAAGATGTAGATGACTTTTCTGAAGTGCTACTCATAGGGATTCCACGAGACCTAACTAGCGGTTGAACGCACCCCATCTCAATCTTTGATTGGAGATGAGGATTCTTTCGCCAAAAAACCTTAAAAAACCTCGATCTGACGCTTCCGGAATAACTGGCGTCCTCAGTGTGTCGTCGGGGCTTTTGCCCTCGTACACTCTAGAAAGACTAAGCAAGAATAATATCTATTTACTAATTCAATAAATTAGTCGTTAGTCGATCTTGTACCCGGAAATATAATGATAGAAATACGGTATATGTCTCCACCCTTAAGGTTTTTACAGTACCCAATCTATCTCTGAAATTCTACCATCAAAGGTTGAGGTATCTGTTTTTTTTGCTTTCACACTCCCCCACTCATATCAATAATTCTGGGTGGGGACTGCGATCGACACTTAGTTAAATTGCCAGACCATAGGTGGCATCCAAACGGAATCAACAATTTGGTCGATCAATACAAGTTGGCAATCCAACCTGTATATCCCCTACCCCCTACAGTGCAATTATCTAAGCTAAATTATCTCAGTCCAATTGTCTGAGCAATTGTCAAAGATTTTCTATCCTGCGATCCACAATTTGTTGAGGGCTGATTGTTTCAGCCAATCTAGAAACTGAGTCCGATCCTGGGCTGGCATATCTTGCAGCACATCGCTGACTCCCTCAGCGAAGTCCGTATTGCCAAAATATGATTTCCCCAAACGGTGGAGTTCTTGCAATAAGGTCTTGAGATGCTGCTCTTGCCAAGCAGGAACCTTGTGATTTTGCAAGGGACTAACGGTTAGCCAATTTTTGATCGCATCAGGGGAGTCTGCCTGGGGGAAGTTTCCCTGCTGAAATACCTTGGCGATATCTTTCTGAAACGATGTGGCTTGCCTTGCGCCTAAGAGGTCTTCTACATCGAAGTAAACAGCTTGGAGCAGCAGCAGACAACCCTGCGCGAACAGCGGTGCTTTGGCTGCTTCATTACCTGCCGGTTCTTCACCGGCAAGCTGATCTAAACGGACTTTTCCCCAGACGCTATATCTATCCGGCTCTTCTAGCAGAACACAGGCTTTGCCTCGGTTGTCGGTTAAGTCCCGCCACAAGGCTCTGGCGTCTTCTGCTTGCTTGCCGTTGAAGGCGCTGATCAGGCGAAAAGTCTGCCCCTGATAATTGAGAATGGGAATTTGTTGATCCCGTTTTGGGTGTTGATAATTGGTTATTTCAACATCCTGCCGTTTCAGAATAAACATGACACTGCGATTTGACTCCTGTCATGGCCGAGGTGCTGTGCTTTTGACACTCCCGATGCCTAAAGGCGAAGGGATTCTTGATTCAGCGAGTCCACTTAAATTAGCAGGATTGCTCCCGATCACCCAGAGATGGTTCTCTCCTCAAGCGTTCCGATACTTTTTTGCTAACAAATGCTAACAAATATCTAAGCTGAGATTGTCTCTCAGCCTTGGCGTATAAATCAATGCACGAAGGAAAATCCCCCGCGCACAATTTACGACTGCTGTACTGGCAACGCTTGATTTTCGCGCTCGTGCCGAGCGGGCGATTGACTGTTTTGCTTTGATGCCGTAGAGGAAGCTTATATAGAGGCTCCGTACCATCAGGGATTTTCACCTGAGTCTTTCAATCTAGTTCTACCACATTTTTATTAAATATCAAGTCGAGCAGAATGTTAGCAAACATAACTAAACATCAGCCAATTAGTCATTCTGTCTCAACTCCTACCTAAAATCAGGGAACGAGCTCTGGTTTTTAGATAATGCGGTCAGCGTTTTAGGCTTTGCCACTAGGGGATGTTAACATAACCAATAGAAATCTGGGAAAAAGCACCTGTGACTCTTGTGCTGTCTGGGTTCCGTCTTAATTGGGAGAGAGATCCGATCGACCAAATAGTTGGGTTTCACCTCGACCTCTAAATACTTTACCCGAGTTCACGTCCTACCTAGTTTTGATTGTAAATTTACAATTGTGCTGTTTGCAGGTGAGTCGCTCCAGCTTTTGTCAGATACACTCTTGGAGGCACAGACACTCTCATAACCTTGGTTTTTTTTCCCGAACCATCGCGCTGCACGCCATATTTTTGTACATCAAAGCGCTTTGTGCGTAAGTCATCACATAATTTACTTGCTCGATCGCACACTACACCGATACAATAATTTTGTTAGCGATTTTTGAGTTGGGTGCGTAACTCAGTTGGATAGAGTAGCTGCCTTCTAAGCAGCGAGCCGCAGGTTCAAGTCCTGCCGTACCCGTTACACAAATTCAATGATATCAAGGGTTTCAGCACTTTTTTACCGCCAAGGAAAGAGGGGCTGAGATATTATTTGCTTCGGATTTGTTTCCGATGCCCGAATCCGAAACAAATCCTTAAAAAAGCCCCGCCTGCCAAGCTGGGCGAATCTGCCTGCTTCTGGGCGATCGACACTACTACCCTTCTGAGTAGAGGTTTGCCCCAGCCGATGTGGTATCATAAAAAGTCTATTGTGTCAATAGCCTAGCTCCTGCGATGTTCAAACAGCACCAGCAGCAGGTTGTGGGCCGAGTAGCCCTCAGGGGTTATCCTTAGTAATCAGGCTAGTTTCCGATAGGTTTGGATATGTTCCCAACAACTCTATTTCATATTCCCCAAAATTTAATGCTATTACTCGACCGCAGCGCGATCGACCGATTAAAGCCCCTATTGGCGCAAGCAACCGGAATGCCTATAGTTGCATCGGAAAATACGGCAACAATTGCGCTCGTATTGGTTGCTATGGGAATTCTGGGTTGGGGATTTTATCGCGCCAGACCTTTTGGCAAACTGGGAATTTTGGCTTGGTTGCAGTCTGTTGCGCTGATGAGTCCCTGGCTGCTGTTCTTTGGTTTGTTCGCCGCCGGAATTTACCTCAATCTAGTGGCGGTATTGTTGCTGCTCGTGGCATCCACGGGATTGTACATTTATCTGGGCCGGCAATTGCGTAAGGCTGCATCGGATACAGTGCTCCCGCGCCCGGATGCTGCTGAGGTAAAGTCTCAAAGCGATGCTTTCTCCGCTCCTGACTCGCAGGGAACACCATGCCCAGAAACCATTAAAATCGTGACATCCTCGCCTGCGAATAAGGAATCAGAAATAATTCCCGTTCCAGTTGAAGACCTGAAGGCAATTAAAGGCATCTTTGGAATTGATACTTTCTTTGCCACAGAAACGATTCCCTATCAAGATGGGGTAATTCTCAAAGGCAATCTCCGGGGAGACCCAGAACAAGTACACTCACGTTTGACGGCCAGTTTGGAAGAAAAATTAAACGATCGCTACCGCCTATTTTTAGTAGAAAATCAGGACGACAAGCCCGTAGTTATTATCTTGCCCAGCACCAACGACCCGCAGCCAACAACCGTGTCTCAAAAAATCCTAGCAGTCGTGCTGCTGCTGGCAACAATTGCTACTAGCTTAGAGACAGGCGGTTTGCTGCTAGGTTTCGATTTCTTTAACTCGCCGGCTAGATATCTAGAAGTTCTGCCAATTGCAGCCGGAATTTGGGCGGTTTTAGGCTCTGGGGAAATTGCCCGCCGAGTGCTGGCAAATCGGTACAAGGTTCGCTTGAGTTGGCCGTTTTTTATACCAACTTTGCAGATAGGTTGTTTTGGAGCGCTCGACCGTTTTGAGTCGCTGCTGCCCAACCGTAAAGTTTTGTTTGACATAGCTTTTGCCGGGTCAGCGGCTGGGGGAATAGTTTCTCTGCTAATGCTGGTAACGGGTTTGCTGCTGTCTCACCCCGGCAGTTTGTTTCAAATTCCCGCAGAATTTTTCAAGGGATCGGTTTTGGTGGGAACTTTGGCAAAAGTGGTTTTGGGTTCGGCGTTGCAGCAGCAGATTGTTGACGTTCACCCGCTGGTAGTTATCGGTTGGTTGGGCTTGGTAATAACGGCGATTAATTTGATGCCGGCGGGACAGTTGGACGGGGGTAGAATCGTGCAAGCAATCTACGGTCGGAAAATAGCCAGTCGCACTACTTTGGCGACTTTTGTGGTGCTGGCCATCGTTTCTTTAGTTAATCCTTTGGCTCTGTATTGGGCGATCGTGATTCTGATTTTACAGCGAAATCTGGAGCGGCCGAGCCTCAACGAGCTGACTGAGCCTGACGACGCTCGCGCGGCTTTGGGTTTGCTAGCTTTGTTCTTGATGATTGCTGCGCTGTTGCCGTTGACTCCGGCAATGGCTGGCCGTCTGGGAATCGGGAACTAACAGTAGTCGGGCATCTCTGGTAATAGGCTCTTGGGTTGCGGTAAATTAGTGGAATCGACGAGGAATTGAGCGATCGAACAGGGGAACTGAAGGGCGAGCTGGTTCCTAACTACTAATTTCCAATTAAGACCCGCGCCCAGGGCAATTTATCTACTACCAAAAGTTGATTTTTTTATAACCCAAAATTTGTTTAAACTTGAGCGATTAAGTTTAAATAACTTATCTGAGCCTCTAGGATAAAGTCATGGCTAATCAACTTCCTCCTGTATTGGTAACTTTTGATGCAGATGTTTTAATGACTGGCAGAACCCAAGTGTGGCAAGAATATGCCAAGGTGGGAACTTGCTATATCCCGGAAGTAGTGTACGACGAAATAGATCGTCTGACAGGGCAAGCGGTAGAAAAAGCTCAAGAGCAAGTAGCTAGAGAGTTTATGCGATTTTTTGCCGACAGTGGCTGGATTGCAACTGACGCTCAGGAAACACACCGAGCTCTCGAACCTTCGATCAAAAATCAAAGCAAGCCAGCAATGCTCGTGGTGGCCACGGCTCAGTGCGTTTACGGTTTGGCTCAGGAACACCCGGAGGCATTGGTGATTTTTGTTTCCAACAGCCAGCCTCTGCTGAAGCGGCTGGCTTCTGTAGGCGCTACGAATCTCTGCGGGATTACCGGGGCGATGCTGTTAAATTGGGCGAGGAAAGGAGAACGCCCGCCGGCGGCGACTCAGCAATTGCAAAGTTTGATGCGTACCCTCGCAGAACGCAAATCGACTCAGCGCCCTAACAGCAGAATTCAGGATGCTGCTGTAGGCAAAACGGGGGCTTCTGCTAGCCAGTTAACGGGAACCCGCGGCGCTTCTGAATTGAAGTCGGCTAGCAGTTTTACTAAAACTAATAAAACGGGTTTGACTGAGAAGCGCAGTGCGAGTTCGCGCCCCAAAACGCCGCGGCGCAGTCGCGAGGAGTCGAGAGATTACGAGCCGGCTGTATATCGCATGAAACATATTACACCTCCGAAAAAAAGGAACAGCGGTTTTCTGTCTACTGTGTTCAATTTTTTGGGAGCGTTATTTTTCTTAACGGTAGCGGTAGGTATTTTGTGGCGAGTGTTCGATGTTAGGGGTTTTAGAAAGACTTTTGTGCCGGCTCTACCACAGCCTGTGCAACAATTTGTTAAGTCGATCGACCCTAAATAATCTGGTTATCTGAAAATTCTCCCTTCAGATCCGGCTGACTGGTGTCTTCGATCATCCTTAATCTTGCACCTTCGGAAACTGTGATAGCACGCTTGGTTAACAAATCGGTTCCCTCCCCTAAATATAGCGGTAAGCTGCTTGTGGCGCACCCTACGGTTAGAGTTCCTGGCCTTAGTCCCCTGGGGGTTTTCAACGGCTACTATCAGAACAGAAGATGAACGCTTCACTTTACCGCTCCAAAAATCCATCGCCATGCTGAACTGGAACGCCATCATTAGTGGATTAGCACAGGCTGTTGCGGGTTTTGCTTATGCTTTAGTCTTTTTTGTTCTTCTTCCCTTCAGACAGTACGATTATGCAGCAGCAGTTGGGGCAATAGCAATGGCGATCGCCCTTACTGTAGCAATGAATTGACTACTATATCTGCATCGTTGCTAGCTGGGTGGAATTGGGTAGCTGCATTATTTGGTTTTGAGATAGCCCTGAGGTTTTTTGGTAGCAAGTTTATGCGAGATGGGCTGTTAGTGGCAAGTCTTTTATTTTTCGTAACTATCATCCTAGGAATCGCGAGCGTTCATACCAATTTTTTGCAACAAAAAACACTGCTAGCTGTGGGTTTATGTACGGTATTTTTCCTAGCTTCAATGTAATTATTTTTGATTTGCAGCTATGCGATCTAAGGCAAAAATTCGTTTCAGGGTTCTTCTACCCCGATGCTGCCGCTGTGGAATCAAAGGGTATAAATTCTCGCCGACAATCCCAAACAATTGTAGTTGAATGGCAAAACTGGCGAGATCACGCATATTGACCGTTATGAGGTGACAGTGAAACTAGATTTTGGAGGAGATGAGACATTGATGTGGCCCTATGCCGATGTTTGGTGGCAGGATGTCAAAAGTGCTAGCGAACAGAAATCGCAGTAATTTACATGATAAATGTCATAGTTAAACACGCAGATGTAAATCGCCTCCGATCCATAAACCTCAATAAATTTCTCTCTTTATCTTATCTTTTCGCTGTCTCTTCTCTGTGCGTCAAGAGCGTTCTTTGCAGCTCATTGATTCTTTAAAGCTGGTTCAGTTCCTTCTACAGGTCGAATAATTGCGGGTTTATTAGTAGATTGTTGCTGAAAAAGTGCCTTGAGTGCCAAGTCGAGATTTTCTGCAATGACGATCCGGTTTTCGTAGACCGCAATAACTCTGACTAAAGTGGGCAAACTATTGCGCTCGGCTTCTAAGTAAAGAGGTTCCACATACAGTAAAGATTGTTCAATGGGAATTACTAATAAGTTTCCTTGAATTGCTTTGGAACCTTGGCGATTCCAGAGAGAGATTTGTTCGGAAATAACCGGATCTTGGTTAATTAAAGCTTCTATTTGTTCCGGGCCGTAAACTAATCGCTGTTTGGGGAATAAATACAGCAGCAATTTTCCGTACTCGCTACCATCCGATCGCCCTGCAATCCAAGCAATTAAATTGTTGCGACTTACTGGTGTAAATGGAAGCAGCAAAATAAATTCTTCGGCTTTTTCAGTTGGCAGCTTCATAATCAAATAATACGGTGCTACGGGCTGCTGTTCGCTGCCATAAATTTCATTGGGAACTCGCCACAAATCCTCCCGATTGTAAAACACTTGCGGGTCATCCATATGATAAGTTAGCAAACGTTCGGATTGAATGCTCAACAAATCTACTGGATATCTGATATGTTTGCGGAGAGCCGGAGGCATTTTGTCAAGGGGTTTGAAAAGTCCGGGAAAGATAGCAATCCAACTGTTAATAATCGGATCGGAGGGATAGGCAACGTAGAAGTCAACAGACCCGTTGTAGGCATCAATTACTACTTTAACGGAGTTGCGGATGTAGTTAAACTCATGATTTCCCGGGTCAGAATACGGATAGCGATCGCTCGCTGTATAGGCATCGATAATCCAGTAAAGATAGTTGGGAGATTTATCAGTGACCGAGGCTGAAGGTTTAATCTCGTTGCCATTTTCATCTTTTTCTTTTTCTATATCTTCATTGCTAAGATTGGCGTTTGCTACTACTAAATACGGGTCGGAATCGTAGCGTAAAAAAGGAGCAATAGCCCGGACTCTTTTGTTAATATTTCGGCGGTACAGCAATTTAGTTTCTGGGGTAAAATTGCGCGTCAGCGCCATTTGCCAATTTTTGAGATAATTAGCAAACAGCCAGCGCCGCCACATAGAACCCATCGCAATTCCGCCCCTACCGCTGTAAGTATTGTAAACATTGTCTTCGCCGCTGGGATAGTCGAATTCTTTGACTTTTGTGGGCGCCATCGCGTCTGTATCAGTTACTTCGCCGTAGTAAATTCGCGGGTAGCCTATCGGAATACTGGCGCGAATTCGATCGCTCGTTACTTCTAAAGCAGTCTCTCCTTTCTGGGCTGCCACTCCAATATCTTTGACAAAATAATCGGGTAAACCGCCGACACCGACTGTATTTACCGGAGAAAGAGTAAAGCCGTAACCGTGAGTGTAAACCAGGTGTTCGTTCACCCAAGTTTGAGCTTCGGGGGCAACTGCTGTGTAATCTAATTCCCGCGCTGCCAGAAAGACTTGTTGGCTTTCAGAATCTCCCTTTTTTGCTTTTTCATTTTTGATTGTGTAGCGCTCGATATCGGCATCAGGAAATGTATAATAAGGTCTAATTTGCTGTAACTGTCGGTTGGTTTGCAGCAGCGGCAGCTTGTCCCACAGCCGGATGTTGCTAATAGTAAGTTTATTTTTTTCTAAGTCTGCATAAGTAAGTTTCCCTGCGGGATCGAAAGTTTTTATTTCAATTTCTTTGAGGTCAAAGGCTTCTTGAGTAAAGGCAATGCTGCGCTTGAGGTACGGCTTTTCTCGTGCTAGTTCGTTGGGTTTAACTAGGAGTTGCTGCACAAGTGTTGGCATTAGCAAAGTTCCCAATAAACTTAAAGTTATCCACGCTAAAGTAATCTTTTTTATGAGTTCATTTTTAATTTTGAGTTGGTAAACCTGGCACAGCATCAAAAGTGCGATCGCCCCCGCCAAAATACTCAAAAATCCATAGCAGGGCAGCCGCACCGTCACGTCAGCATAATTCGCCCCGTAAGTAACGTCTCCCCGCGAATACAGCAATGCGTAGCGCCCCAACCAGTAGCGGAATGCAACGGCTAGCATTAAAGCTGCACCCAACCCGTACAAGTGCCGCTGCTGCGATCGAGAAAACCCCAAAAATATCCCTTGGCTCAGGCTATTTCCTGACAGCAAATATGTTAAAGCACAAGATACTAAACTGTACAAAAATACAACTGTCAGCCCGAATCCTAGCAAATCTAAGATTGGCAAAATAAATACATAAAAGCTAATATTTTGATTGAAAAGAGGGTCGGTTGTGTTAAAATTAATAGGGTGAAAATATTGCAAAACATTTGTCCAGCGACTGGCGAAAATAAGCCCGATCGCCAAACTGAGAAAAAAAGCGATCGCCCGCAGCCAAAAATCAGGCTTAATTACCACAGCTAACATTGTCCCCAGCAGCAAGCCCAACTGCCACCAGCGAGAAAATAGCTGCACCGCCCCATGCTGGATTGACTCAATTCCCAACTGCAGGGGCGGTAGAGGTAAATTGTCAGCTATACCGAAATAGGCGATACTGCTTGCAGCTAACAGCCCGCAGTGAATTAGTGTCAAAGTTGCGATCGAACTCAATCCGAATACCGCTAACAGCAGCCCGGAAAAGGTAATTTGGGATTTAGCAACAGGTAATTCGTAATTCTTCCCGGTTTTGTTCGCCCTCAGTGAAGCGAATAGCGCCCCCGCAACCGGCGATTTCATTTCCTCTGCGGGATGTTGCAGGCGGCGGGCTAAGGCTAAATTTCCCATCAAAAAAACAACAGAAATGGCAGTGGGAATTACCCCCAGCAACCCTTGAGTTTTCAGCTTTAACAGAAAAACCTGAAGATATCCAACTTCCTGAAACCAGAGAATTTCTGCCGCAATGCGGGAGGCCAACTCCAAAACCAGCCACAGCCCTACAATCAGTAGGATTATTTGATAAATTCGCCTATTAGTCATTAGTTATTAGTCATTAGTTATTAGTCATTAGTTATTAGTCATTAGTTATTGGTTGAATAATAACTAATATCAGGTTCAAGCCATTGCCCCTCCCGAACGATGCTTTTTCCGCAAGAGTTGGAGGCATTTTTATTCATGGTAATTGACCGGACATAATCTGACTCCTGCTTTCCTGTCAACTGCCAACTGCTTTCCTGTCAACTGACTAATGACTAATGACCAATGACTAATGACAAACTAGCTGTACTGCTGATTGACATCCACATCCAAATTAAACAGTGTTTGCAAAGTTTGCATCGCTTGCCGCCGCGCCTCAATATCTTGCTGAGCGCGCAACTGTACCATCGGATCGTGCAAAATCTTATTCACAATCCCCCTGGTTAAAGATTCAATCACATCTTGATGTTTCTCCGAAAATTCCGCACCCAGACGTGATAAAGCTTTTTCTAACTCTTGTTCCCGAATCAATTCTATCTTATCCCGCAAACAGCTAATAGTAGGAACTGTTTCCAGACTGCGCCACCAGAGATCGAAAGCCTCTACTTCCTGTTCCAGCAAGCCCTGAGCTTCCATTGCCATTTTGCGGCGACTTTCGTGATTTTGAGCTACCACTGCTTTCAAGTCGTCCACATTAAACGATCGCACATTAGCGAGTTCGTTCGCATCCGAATCAATGTTGCGCGGTACAGAAATATCCACCAACATCAAAGGGCGATTCGGGTCTAAAACCGATTCCAATTTAGCTTTATTTAACAGTGGCTCGGTAGCTGCCGTACTGGTAAAAACCAAGTCAGAACTGGCAATTACCTGCATCATTTCCGAGAGCTGATACAGGTGCAGTTCAGCATCTTTAAACTGACCGGCCAACTCCAGGGCGCCACGCACAGAGCGGTTAACGATCGAAATATGGCTAGCTCCTTTTGAGAGCAAATGCTGTACCAAAAGCCGCGACATTTTGCCAGCACCGATAATCGCAATTTTGCTGCTTGCTAAATGCTGACCCTTCATTTGAGCCAATTCTGCAGCCGCCGAACTGATAGAAACTGCACCGGTACCGATGCTAGTTTCCGTGCGAACTCGCTTCCCTGCTGTGAGAGCTTGCTTGAACAAGCGCTCTAAAATTCTGCCTACACCTTTGTACTGCTGGGCGAGTTTGTGAGTTTGTTTCACCTGAGCCAAAATTTGTCCTTCTCCGAGCACCAAACTGTCGAGACCAGAAGCCACTCGCATCAAGTGCATCACGGCATCTTCGTGCAGCAAAATAAACAGGTGAGGGCGCAAAGACTGCAAAGGAACTTTACTGCATTCTGAAAGGAACTGAATAACCTCTCGCACACCCGGTTCCGACTCGCTGGTAACAATATAAATCTCTAAGCGGTTGCAAGTGCTGAGAATAGCAACCTCTTGAATGTGCGGGTAGCCGCGCAATTGGGCGATCGCCGCTTCAACTTTCTGTTCTGGAATGCTCAGTTTTTCGCGAACTTCTACCGGCGCTGTTTTGTGGCTGAGACCTACGACTGCAATATTCATATCTGTGATTTGTCACTATTTCTTTCTTAGTTGTTAACAGTCACCTGTTATTAGTTCTTAGTTTATCGCTAATTGCTAATCATCGGTGACTGTTAACCGTTAACTGTTAATTGTTAACATTTAACTGTTAACCACTAACTAATCACTAATTCAATTGCAAAGATTTCGGCTGGTCAAACATATGGATTGT
The DNA here is from genome assembly GCF_036701875.1 of Microcoleus sp. MON1_C5. Classification (NCBI taxonomy): domain Bacteria; kingdom Bacillati; phylum Cyanobacteriota; class Cyanophyceae; order Oscillatoriales; family Microcoleaceae; genus Microcoleus; species Microcoleus sp. MON1_C5. Next base: position 63,065 of record NZ_JAUBRN010000018.1, read on the forward strand.
ATCCACAAACCGAGCAGTTTTCGACTGAGAAGAAATTACCAAACTTTCAGTGCGAGCGCCGCCGCCAAAGAAGCGAACTCCATCCATCAGCGTTCCAGGAGTAATCCCGCAAGCTGCAAACAGAACTGTTTCTCCAGATGCCAACTCTTCAGCATTGTAAATCTTGTCTGGGTCTGTGATGCCCATCTCGTTCAGGCGGGCGATATTGCTCTCTTTGCTTTCACCGATCAAACCAGTTTTTACAACAGCCGGATCGTAAATTAACTGCCCTTGGAAGTGACCGCCCAAGCAGCGCATTGCTGCTGCGGAAATCACACCTTCCGGTGCTGCGCCAATACCCATAAGTGCGTGGATGTTGGAACCAGAAAACGCGCAAGAAATCGCTGCCGAAACGTCGCCGTCGCTGATCAGCCGAACTCTTGCACCCGCTTGCCGAATTTCATTAATTAAATCTTTGTGTCGGGGGCGATCCATGACCACCACCACCAAATCTTCAATACTGCGGCCGAGACAATCAGAGATAATTTTGAGGTTTTGGGTTGGCGTTTTGCGAATATCTACATGATTCTTAGCAGCCGCAGGAGCAGCCAATTTGTTCATGTAGAAATCCGGTGCCGCAAACAAACCACCTTTTTCAGAGATTGCCAAAACTGCCATCGAACCGTTTTGACCGTAAGCCACGAGGTTAGTACCTTCGCAGGGGTCAACAGCGATGTCAATTTCGATCAATTCATCTAGGTTGCAGACATCTTTGGCATCTTCGCGGGTACAAATACCTACTTGTTCGCCGATGTAAAGCATGGGTGCGTCATCGCGTTCGCCTTCGCCGATCACGATGCGACCGCGCATATGAATTTTGTTCATGCGCTCCCGCATGGCTTCTACAGCCACTCTGTCGGCTTCATCTTTCTCGCCTTTGCCCATCAAGCGAGCGGAGGCGATGGCTGCCTGCTCAACTACTTCGATAATCTCTAAACCGATTACATTGTCCACGAACTAGATCCTCCCAACTGCTGATGCGTGCCTTGTGCTCTTTTGCACTCCCAGCAATCAAGTTTATCAGAGGCGGGGATCTGTGCGAGCGCAAGCAGTTGCTTAGTTTGTGTTAACTTTTGCTTCTTTGAGACTGGGGCTGGAAAATCTGGGTTCAACCAGCTCAAAGATCGATCGCCCGAATGCTTCACTATAGCTCGATCGATCGCACGCTGGCCCCTATGCAAGCGGGAACTCGCGGACTCCGGAGGTTCCGGGGGAGCGATCGGCTGTTTCAGGCAACTTGTCAGCCCGAGTGGCGTTAAAGGTTTTATGATTAGTTTGCGATCGCACGATTTCTCAGAAACCCGGTTACTGACCGGATTTATCGTTCCTAAACCCAACATTTGGGTAGAAACTCATCTGTTGCACCATTGTCAAGAACAGGCAAGATGCCTGTTCCACAACAACTGCATTTTCTTGTGGGGAGTAGGGGTTGGGCAGGAGAGCCCGCCCATAGAAGGGTTATTGATAATGGTGGAACATCTCAGTAGAAATCGGGTTTCTGAGGGTAAGTCCTAATGATGATCGCAAATCAAATGGACAGCCCCAAATCGGGACGCACTAGACTTTATAAGCAGGAAGCAATAAAAAATGATGATGAAAGCCCAAGATATTATGACCACAGAAGTTGTCACCATTCGCGGTTCGGCAACTGTAGCTGAAGCAGTGGCGATGATGAACGAACTGTGTTTGCGCGCTTTAATTGTGGAACGCCGCCACGAGCAAGACGCCTACGGCATTGTCACGGAAACGGATATTGTTTACAAAGTAACAGCCTACGGAGTAGACCCCCAGAAAGTCCGCGTCTTCGAGATTATGACCAAACCGTGCATCACGGTGAATCCAGACTTGGGCGTGGAATACGTGGCGAGGTTGTTCGCCAATACCCGAATCCGCCGAGCTCCGGTGATTAAAGACAAACTGCTGGGCATTATTTCGGTAACGGATATCTTGACAAAAAGCGATTTTGTCGAGAAGCCGAAAAGTGTTTTATTTGAGGAAGAAATCGAACAGGCGATCGCGGATGCCAGAACTATCTGTGCCGAGAAAGGCGCTACTTCTAGAGAGTGCGCGGTAGCGTGGGATATTGTAGAGGAAATGCAGGCTGAGGCTTCTCACCAGCGATCGCTGAAGCTTGAGAAAACGGCTTTTGACGAGTATTGCGAGGAAAATCCCGAGGCGGCTGAAGCCCGGATGTACGAGAGTTAATTTAGTTATTAGTCATTAGTCATTAGTTATTAGTTATTAGTTATCAACTCTTATTTAGGAATTGATAACTAATACCTAACACGCGGAAGTTGCTTGTTTTATGCAAGCCTCCCGAAAAATCAAAATCTTAAGTGTTTTGCCCCATCATACAAAACACGTTCAGCTTGTTACCATCAAGATCCCGAAAATATCCCGCATAAAACCCCGGCAACACGCCTCTTGGTCCTGCTGGTCCTTCATCCTTAGCCCCAAGTTCGATCGCTTTGTTATAAACTAAGTTGACTTTTTCTGGACTGTCAACTTGAAGAGCTATCATTACTCCATTGCCAACAGTTGCTCTGTTACCATCAAATGGTTTTGCAATAGCAAGTGCTGGTCGACCGGGAGAAACACTCCATGCGATAAATTGGTCTAATTCCATGAATCGTCGAGCGCCAATTTCAGCAAGCAAAGCATCATAAAACTTTGCTGCACTTTCAATATCGTTGGTACCGAGTGTAACGTATCCGATCATATTTTTTGTCTTCTAACTGATGTTAAGATTAAAAAAATGTTTGAGCAAATAACAACTGAGTTAAACTGAGCCTTAGCAAACCAAAGCTACAGCTCAAACATCATTTTAGATCCTAACTCAAACTATCTCGGTTTTGTCCGATCCAATGATTTATTGCCGATCGCTAATACACTCGGGACTGTCTCTACTTGGACTGTTGACGATCACACTTACCGCCTTTGCTTTCATGGCTTCGGAAGCATAGGGCTTTAACAGGGGCAAAACTTCCTGAGCATTTTTAACAGAAGGATCTAGCCACTGTTCCCAATCGCTGTCGGGGAGAATCACTGGCATTCGATCGTGCATCGGCTCCACTGTTTCGTTAGCAGCGGTAGTAATTATACTGCAAGATACAATGTTTTCTTTTTCAGGAGATTCCCAATTTTCCCACAAACCGGCAAAAGCAAAAGGTTCGCCGTCTGCCTTTTGAAAATAGTAAGGCTGTTTGTTCTTTCCCTGCTGTTGCCATTCGTAGAAACCGTCAGCGACTATCAAACATCGCCTGTGCTTGATCGCGCTGCGAAAAGCAGGTTTTTCGGCTACAGTTTCCGATCGCGCATTGATCATCTTGCTGCCCATTTTCATGTCTTTTGCCCAACTTGGAATCAAACCCCAGCGCATAAATTGAAACTGTCGCTGCATTTGCTTTGGAGAAGCTGTGACTGTCGCCACTGATTGAGTTGGGGCGATATTGTATCGCGGTTGGATGTCGGGAACTTCCGACAGTTTGAAGAATTCGGCGATGATTTGACCTGAAGTAGTTAAAGTGTATCGTCCGCACATAATTTATAGTTGGTATTAACGCGGTTTTTACCGATTCCGGCCGTTCTACAGTTGGGTAATCCGGCATTCTGGCAGGGGTTTAAACCCCTGCCTCAACGCTAAAGTCGGTTAAAACTGAGATATTGCAACATTCTTAATTACTTGTTTAGGAACAGGCAAGATGCCTGTTTCACAAGAGATGAATTTTATTGTGGAACAGGCATCTTGCCTGTTCTTGACAATGGTGCAAGATGTAAGTTAAAACCGACTGGAAATACGATCTCAATATCTATCTATTTTAGTCCTATTTTAGAGGACTTTAGCTATGAGATATGGGTTACAAACCCCTCTCGGACTGTCGGGCTAAACCGGGCGGGCGGGACACCCACCCCACAATAAAATTCATTCTTTGTGGAACAGGCATCTTGCCTGTTCTTTGGATTTACCGTTGGGTGGGGGCGGGTTTTCGAGATGATGGGTTTTAGGCAATTATTGTTGGTAAAACCCGTCCCTACGAGACAGTGCTCAATTGTGGAACATTCGCAGACAACCATTCGGCGCGCAACTTTTCAATAGCTAATTCTTTGAATTTAGCTTCTACTTCAATCCAAGGAGCCTGATAATAGCAATTAGGCATTTCTGTAATTAAATCGCTGTGGCGCGGATCGGCAAAAAATTCTCTGCCATTTGATATGTGTACTAATTGCCATTCAGGAACAGACCAAGTTGTGCGGGCTGCTGCGAGCATTTCGGCAACGCTGGGATCATCGTAAGTTTCTAAATGTTCGTGAATGACGTGGTGGTGGGCGTCAAAAACCATTGGTACGCCGGTATCGAGACAAACTTCTAAAATTTCCGAGGAACTGTAAGCGTATTCGTCATTTTCAAAGGTTAAGCGCGATCGAATTGATTCGGGTAAATCGCGGATGACTGACTTGAGCTGCGAAGTGCGATCGCTCTTGCCGCCGTGAATGTTCATCAGTGCCTGGGGCGATCGGGGCTGTCCCAACATATCTAAAATTAAAGCATGAGTCGCGAGAATTTTAATGCTGTTTGCAACGACATCAGGCTTGTCGGAACTGAGCACGACAAATTGATCGGGGTGGAGTACCAAACGGATGTTGAGCGAAATGGCCCGATCGCCCGTATTCCGCAATTCCTCAGTCATGGAGTGTAGCACTGCTTCCCCCAAATCTGTATCTGCAAAAGGGAACAGTGCAGAAGTCATGCGGTAGAGCTTAATGTGATTAACGGAACAGAAGTCGATCGCTTTGTCAAGCCGTTTTAAGTTGTCTGCATACAACTCGCGCAATACTTTTTCTTGTTCAGCTTCCGAAAGCTGTAAAAGTCGCTTTCGGGTGACAGTGCGAAAGCGAACTGCATCCGATGTTGTAATGCAGACTAGCCCCAATTCCGGCAATTTTTCCTGTTCCAATACTTGGTTAATCCCGCTCATTTAGCAATAATTCCTAACTTAAATTTTAGGTTAAATAGTTTTGTCGTAAGAACTTTAGTCCTTTGCTCTGAAGCTGTGAGGTACTACTGAACCTGCCCGAATAGTCCGCCAGAGATTTAACTACCTGGCGGACTATGGAAGTGCAAGATGTAATTAGTACAAACCTAATTTTTATCCAACCTCTAATCAACCGCGTCGCAGATAGCATATCGATGCCAATTTAATCGATATAACTATTGCTGTTCTTCCCCAGACTCAGCCTCTTCACCGGGCCGCGCGGTGGCAACAGGATTTTCGATTGCTTCGTTATGGAACGGATAACCGGATGTTTCTTGATTTAGCGGGTCAGCGGGTTGGTCCGCAGGGGATGTAATTTGACCGTTAGTGTTGGTATTGGGTTTTGTGGAAGACCCTTTATGGCTGGCGTGACCGCTACTCATCTTTTTTTCCTCAATTAGATTTATGGAACAATTTCTAGCTTAGACTTAGCTGCTGCGGGCGATCGCCTATCTTAAGTCAGAGATCTGCTTAAGTACATCGCACAGCAGAAAGTTTGTATTACTCTGCCATAGATTCGAGCAGACGACCAACTACAGGGTCAATCTGCCAGTAATCCTTACCGTCTTGCTTCTGATTTCCTAAATGCGACACAAGACTGAGGAGCTCCGCCCATCTGAGAGTCTGCTTGACAATTTCAGGGGATACATCATCAAGAACCTCAATTAATTCCTCAATCGCTGCTGCTTCTCCCCATTGGGCCAAAGTTCTCATCACCAGTTTTCTTTGAGGTTCGCAACCGTCAAAGCCCATTGAATTAATTAATTTGTCAGAGTTATTAAATTGATGCTTCAGTTCCCCCAAGGAATCTTGCCAGCAATGAGGATTATCTTGAGAAAATTGATAGAATTCTTGCAGCAGGTTTGACCAATTCCCTGTCACTTCCGTAATCTTATTCATAACTTCTTTTTCCCTGGGCAACTTAGCATCTTCCAACCAATGTCGCAGGGCGGCATCGTGCCAAGGTTTGAGACTGAAATATCTCAGTTCCTTAAAAGAATCAAAACTTGTGGAATTACGATCGACTAACTGCCAAGCCTTCTGAGGAGCGGCGACAAAAACAAGCTGGATAAACGAGTCTTCCTTCTTCAATCTTTTGATTTTCTTAATTGCCTCATCAACCCAATCCTTACTCCAAGGCGTGGTGGACGATACAACAACGAGCGTCGTGGTATCTTTCTTGCGACGGTTACTAATTTCTGTCAAACGCTGGCTGAAATCAGCTCTATCTGAGAAGTTTTCTAAATAGTAGAACGGGAAAATATCCTGACTAAATGCTGATTTCAGAAACACCTTCAAATCGTCAAGTCCTGCGGCTTGACAGCCAAATAGAATGGAGACGCAGTTATTGGGGATTTGAAGTTGAGATTCCTGTTGAACAGTTAAAGGACTTCGCCTGAAATCAGCTCGATTTCCGATGCGAAGAGGAGACCGAAAAGTAGCAGGTTCGTATTCAGGTGGAGCTTCACGCGGTCTCAGAAGTTCTGCTTCAATTTCTGGTTGCGTACCCATAAGCAAGGCTAAATTAGAACTTCTCAGAGTGAAGTAACCTGGATTGGTTTCTCGTAAAACTCCTAATCCGACCATTTCTTCTAGTAAAGCAAGAATTTCATCTTCCGATGACCTTCCCGCGAATCCTTCAGACCACCAAGACAAGACTTGCTCGCAAATCCAAGATACAGAAAATCCATCCTCCATGCCTGTTTCATTCTCCTGAGAACCATCAGCAATCGAGTAGGCAATTACTTCGTAACGCGGATCGAGTCCCAGTGTCAACTTAAAGCGATCACGAATATTATTGCGAAGGTCTTGACTTTGATAAGCTTCTTCTACATGGCGAGAAGTAATCACGTAAGGCGGACTAATCTTAGGATCGAAAGTAGGGACATCTGGGTTAGTAATGTGCTTGAGTAACTGCTCGCAATAGAGTTGAATCAAGCTCGGATAATAGTTGGTCTGCCAAAGAATGCGCGGAATTAAATCTTCCGGTTGAAAACGATAGCCAAGACTAGCCAGCGGACGTTTAACCAAAGCTGTTGCCGCCCGCATTTCACCATTATTCAGCAGGGGCCCAATGCAGATGGGCGCGCCAAAGTGAGCCAGCGGATGGTTTGCTTGTCTAGTGGTTCTCAGAACGTTGTGCAATCCGGCAAAGACTACCTTAAAACGTCGGTTAGTTTCCGTCATTAATTTTCTGAACTCATCGCAGCGCGGGAAATCCTCCTTACCATCGGCTTCCAGGAAATTATCTGCCTCATCCAACAACAGCAAAAAGCGCCGCTGCTTGTCTAATTCCAGCCAACTTTTAATCCGCTGCAAGCTGCTTTCGCGGACGGAATTGCGCCGGGTGGTATTTGGAATTTGCAATTTATCCAATTCTTCGTTTAGTAGATGCCAAATCTTATCTAATAGTTGCTTGCGCCCAATTTCTTTGATATCCAAAAATAGGGCGTTCCTTCCCGCGTCGGTTGCGTGAAAAGTCCGGTGTACATACTTAAGCAAAACCGTTTTACCTAACTGGCGCCCTCCATAAATTAAACAAGAACCTTCTGGATCGATTATGGATTTTCGTTCTCGTTCTCGCCCGTAAAACATCTCAGGCGGAACCTCTCCTGCTGCGGTTTTATAAGGTTCTAGGTAAGTAAATGGTAAGGTACAGTCAAACAAGACAGGTAGGCGTGTTTTTTGTTCTCCGCAAAGGTAGAGCATCAGCACATCATCTATAACAATGAAAGTGCTCCGACGCTGCCGACACAAATCAGCCAAATCTCGGCGTTTCTTTACGGTCATTCGCCGAAAATAAAAGACGAATACTGGAGCGCCCAGAGCAGTTTCTCCAACCGCATTCAGGATATCCTGTTCGTTTGGTATATCCCATAGGCAAAGAATCCGGTAATGACCGTTGGCGGCTGAACCATAGGCAGACACAGGACAGCGATTTTGGTCAAATATCGGCTCGGCATTAACGTCAATCCAGGTATATTGTCCTGATTTTTTAAATGTAAGAGATTTTAGGTTAAAACCGAGGTTGCTGAGAATTTGATGAGCATCTTTCTCTGTGGCTTGATTCCTTCCCTTGGCTGCCAACCAAGCGTCGAGCATTTCAGCAGCTTTTTTGGCTTGGGCTCCCTGCGGCATCTGGATTTTGGCGATATTTTTTCCTTTGGAAATGTCTGCAATTAGCTCTTGCTTTTTGTAATCCTGAAGCACTTTTTCGATCGCAGTATACTTATCATGCTCGAAGAAGTCTTTAAAAGCATCTCTCTTTTCCTCTGGTTCAGGAAGCGAGCGCCCTTTTTGCAGCATAGATATATATTCATTAGCCGTCAGGATATCGCCTTGCTCCAATACACTACAAATTCTGGTACGATCGGCATCTGCTATACCTGTTTGCTGAAGACTCTCTAATTGCTCCGAAACTCGATCGATCTGTTCCTGACGCTTGGCGCTAATTGCTTCACCGATCGCGCGAAGCTGCTCAATCTTTTCGGAAAACAGCCTGGTAGTTTCCAGAGCATTTTTAATGCTTTCAATCTGTGCTGCATAAGCAGTTCTATCTGTTTCTCTTAGCAAACCAAAAGCTACGGCATTTTCGAGCTGTTTGCTAGTAGTATCGACTTGCTCTTGCAAAATTACTTGGCACTCTTCAATCCGATTATTTCGTTTGTCCTTTAGCTGAGCGAGGTCTAATGTTGGTTCGGGGTTGTGTTCTAGGTATTCGATGATTTGCGCCGTAGCCTCGTGATTCCCGACCGCTTTTGAACTACAGACAAAACTCTGCTGATCGAATGCTTGTTGCCAATCCCAAATGTCATTTTTGACTAACTCCAAAATTCCATCTATACCCGCTTCTGCATTAGCGATATCCAGTTCCCAGGCATCGTTAATAGGGATAGATGGCATTCTTAACAGATCCGCGTGCAGGATATGTTTTAGGTAAGGTTCTGCCGTTGGCAAGTCGGTATCTGGATCGAAGATATTGCCGATGTCTTCCACAGCTTTTCGGCAACAGGCGATACCAGCTAAAATAAACACTGGAGGTTGGGTCGCCTCAAAGGTATCCAATTCCTTGAGAACAGTATCTTGAAGCTTCTCAATATCTTGTTTTAACTGTTTGGCTTCTTTCTGAAGATAATTGTCTTTTCGATCTAAGCACGATTCCTGAATCTCAATCCACTTTCGCACTAAATCAACAGGTTCACGAACGCGATCGCGAAACTGAATCACGGCTTTCCCCATCATGGCGTCACTGCGACTGCGGCGAATTTTACGATCGGTCTTCTCAACTTCAGAGTCTATCTGGGATTCGTCAGACAATCGATTGACTTTCTGCTTGAGTGCTGAAAGTTTACTCAAATCGCTTTCAAGTACAGGAAATAGTAAAGAGTGAATCAGTTCGTCCGGCTTCAACCAATCCTGCCAAACCTTCTTCGCCGGCGGGTAAATCATATCTTTTTTCTGTGCTTGAGACCACCAAGTTTCGATTTTTTGATGCAGTTCGTCTAAAGATTTTTGTATGTCAGCCTGGTCTTGAGCTTTCTTGATGGCTGTGATATCCAGCGCCCGCTGCCGATCGCCGTGTTTGGCGATAATTTGGCAATAATCGTACAGTTTTGCAAGTCCCGCTTTACCGAAGTGAAGTTGCTGGAGAAGGTGCTTCGCACCAGTATTTGGCGCTAGTAAAGACGGTCGCATTGCTGCTGCGGCCAAGAGCAAGCTTGCAGCTTGATTCCATTCACTTTTGTCTGGTAATGAATAGCTGGCGGTGTAACTGGTGAAGTCATCTTTAAGCAGATTTGCAAGTTTTCCATATCCTACGTCATAGCGCAGGTTTTGTCCTAGCAATACAGCTCGAATTAACTGCGGTGGCAGGTGCTGTTCAAAGTTGGAGTATTGTTTTTCAAAGCAGCGAGCTAAATGAAACGCAAGGCTGAGTTTTTCTTCAAGAATCAGTCGCCAAACTAAGTCGCGCAAAACTGCTGGGCGTTCTCGATCGGGGTCGTCCAAGATGGATTGAGCGATTTGTTGAGCGGTGTCATTGGGCGAGAAGCTGTAGAGAGACTGTTTTTCTTCTATTTTTTTATTCCCCTGCTTGTCAACTTCTTTTCCTTGCTTATTTTCCGAATTTTGATGATTTATCTGAGTTGCGGTTGGCGCTTCAGTTGGTGGAATATCTGAGATATTTTCAGTGGTTGGCTGCGGGAGCACATCCTCTATCAAGACCGCGCTCAACTCTGCTGCGGGAGGTGGTTCGACAAGAGAAACAGTTTCAGGTTCCGCTTCCTCAACTAAGGAAGTTTTATCTAACTCTTTGTTAGTATAAATAACAGGTAAATCTGATCTTGCTTCCGCCTCAATAATCAGTTTTCCTCTCACTGCTGCCATCGCCAGAGTTCTTCCAAATGATTCAGATACGGCATCATGTAAGGAATCCAAACGCTCGTCATCTGCTTCTTCCCATTCTGCAATTAGTGTTAGCAGTTTTGAGAAGGGATGATTGCCGTCAGCCAATAATTGGGTGTCGGGATGCAAGTCAGACTCCTGGGATTCGGAGATGGTGCGTTGAAGTTCGCGGGCTTTTTCCTGACATTCCAGCAATGACTGAAAATTGCTCTCTACTCGATGGGTGATCGCTAAAACTCGATCCAGAACCCTCAAAGCAGAGTCGCGGACAAGAGCGAGCGCACTTTTTTGCTTCTCGGCCCAATCCACACGCTCAAGTACAGACTTAATCTCTGCTAAAGAACCAATTTCCTCAGTTGTCAGCGTTGGCGATACTGCCAAATCTTCAGCCAGTTTTAGCACCTTGTCGCGAAGCTGAATAAAATTTTTCCGGGACTCGTCAAGTTCTTGAATCAGCTTTTGATATATAGGTATACCAGGGTCTCGCAACTTTCGACTCGCCTCTGACAGCCGTGCTTCCTGTTGAGAAAAAACCTCTTCTAGTGCGGTGAGTTGTTTCAGTAAATCTGCTGAATTTTGTACCATCGGTTTAATCACTCCATTCAAGTCATTTTTTGTCAGTGGGGCAATGTGGAAATTATGCTCATTCAAATTTGTATGATTCAGATTTTTTTGACTTTCATCGGCCATCGAGCAGTAAGTCTGAGCCAACTTTGTTTGTTCTATATTTGATTCTTCTCGGGAAGTTTTAAAAGTAATTAAGGGTTCGGTCATATTAGCTGCTTCAACTATTTTATCATCAACAGGCTCCTGTAAGAAAGTGTCGAAATCGCTGCGAGACAAGTTTTCTGAAAAGTTGAACTGTCTGGGCTGTATCGGTTGGGCGATCGGTCTTTTTGTCTGAGTTTGATAAATTGCTGTAGGGCGAATATAATCTTTTAAAATGCTGTTGCGGTTCGGATGGCGCAATCTTAGTAAAGCCTTAGCCTCAATTTGCCGAATCCGCTCGCGGGTAACATCAAATATATTGCCGATTTCTTGTAAAGTCTTTTCCCTGCCATCATCCAATCCGAATCGCATCCGAATAACGTCACGTTGTCGGGGGCTGAGAGCATTTAAAACACTTTCCAAATCTTCGAGGAGCAAATTTTTCGATACTTGGTCTTCTGGTGTTTCCCCATCAAATTCAATCAACTCTCCCAATCTAGAACCTTCATCTTCACCCATTCTAGTATCTAAGGAAATGATAGACACATCCGATTTAGATTTAACAAAGCGCAATTTTGCAATTGTCATCTCCATTTTAGTAGCGATTTCTTCTTCCGTAGGCTTGCGGCCAATTTGTTGAGAAAGCCGTTTGGTAGTTTTATTGATCTGCGAGATAGTTTCATAAACGTGAACTGGTAGGCGGATAGTCCGCGATTGATCGGCAATAGCCCGCGTAATTCCTTGACGAATCAACAAAGTCGCGTAGGTGGAAAACCTGTTGCCTTTCGTGCAATCAAACTTTTCTACGGCTTTGATTAAACCCAGATTTCCCTCCTGAATCAAGTCTAAGAAATCCAGGCCTCGATTTTGATATTTTTTAGCGATTGAGACTACCAGCCGCAAGTTAGACTCTACCATTTTGTCTTTAGCTTTTCGGCAGCCCTCTAATTCTAACTCAGCAATTTTTCGAGCTAATTCAATCTCTTCGTCAGCTTTGAGCATGGGAATTCGACCGATTTCTTGCAGGTAAGCGCGAAGCGAATCTGGGGGTATACGGTCTTCTTTAAATTTAATGCTGTTAGGAATAGTTTTATGCCAAGCTTCATGAAATTCGTCAAAGTTGCTAAACCCGTGATTTTTATGCAACTGTGCTAAGAAAATCTCGAAGAGCATTTTTAAATGAGAGTTTGTCGGACTGTCGAATGGGATATCTTTAATATGTTTGATTTTTTCTAATACATCTTTAGATTCATTGCGTTTGTGTTGGCGTCGGTTTATTATCGAGAAAGTCAGAGTTTGTCCATGCTGAAAAAGAACGATCGCCGGTATCGGTAAAATTTTATTAATCTCGCGGACAATGCCGTCAAGTTGTTCTATAGTGTACGCGCTCCTCCGCATTGCGATCGCGAAAAACAAGTAAGAAGTAAAGAAGGCACTCTCGCCGCTGGTAGTATTAAATTCGACTTTTAACTGGTCATTATCGGCAATTTCTGTCCCCGTAAACTGGAAGAGAAAATCAACCGACAGCCATTCCTCTAAGAGAGCTTTTTGGGAATTTAGCTTGTGATCTATGTCAAATTGTGCAATAAAATTATCCGAACTATTAGGTTTGAGCGCATAAATTTTCTCACTGCGGTAGCCAAGAGTAAAGAACAAATTCCGGGCGTTATCGGCAAGTTTTCCCTTGGCAAAACTACTTAAAGCTTGATTGATAGATGCTTTGGCTTGTTGTTCGCTGACGCTCATTTAATCACCAGCCAGGTAATCAGTTCAAAATCAGTTGTTGCTTTAACCTGATGCGCTTGTTCAACCAAGACAGCACTGCGACTAGACAGCAGATTTCCGATGAGCCGCTTGTTGTAAATACCTGCAATTGAATCAACCGCCCGCTGAAGCAAATCGTTATACAAAGTCATATCAAATCCGTTGTTAGTTTGTCGATCGAACAAGTTGCACAACTCTTGATAAGGAACACAACACCCCGCGCACAGCAACTGATATATTTCAAGTATTTGTTTGGGTTGAGCAAAAGTTAATCGCACTTCCTTATTTTCTCGGACGTAAACTAAAAAGTATGGTTGCAGCGGGTTAACGGTTTTATTATCAAGACAATCGCCTTTTTGTTTGAGGCAAAAAATTACGCCTGGAGCAATTATCGGGTACTCCGAGTTAATTGGAACTACTGCATAGAGTCCTAAAGGGGCATCTTGGAGTAGTTTGCGGTTGCTCTCAATGTATTTGGCTAGTTCCATTCGGAAATCATCGAGAGTGAATTCCGTTAGGGCTACACTCTCCGTGAAATCTTCGATATCCAGCACCTCATCTTTCAATCGCAGCAACTGCTTGTCGCGGTATTTCAAATCACTCTCAATCAGTTCTTGAATTTCCTTTGCCTCCAGCAGGTTATCTTCAAATGTACCAGCCATGTCCGCTAAAGCCATCCGTGCTTCTACTCGATTTTTCAGATTGATGTATTGATCCAAGTCCTCTGTCGGCCAAAAATTAATTAATTGTACCGTGTGGTTGGGGCTGCCAATGCGATCGCACCTGCCGAACCGCTGGATAATTCGGACTGGGTTCCAGTGTATGTCGTAGTTAATCAGATAATCACAATCTTGTAAATTTTGCCCTTCAGAAATACAATCTGTGGCAATTAATAAATCAATCTCGCCGTCTTGCTGCATAGATGGAATTTGGGCGCGTTTCTTGGCGAAAGGCGAAAAATTTGTCAGGATGTGATTGAACTCGTTTTTGCCAAAGGTAGTCTTATTTGCCGCCGAGCCCCCAGTGACCAAAGCTAAGTTAATTTTCAATTCTACTCTTGCCCACTCCCGCAATCCTTCGTAGAGATAGACTGCCGTATCTGCAAAGGCAGTAAAGACTAAAACCTTGCGATTTGGTTGGCCATGCTTGTTAGTTGTAGGATGCTTGACTTTCTCGGCGATCAGTTCTTTTAACTCAGCCAGCTTGGCATCCCGTTCAACAGAAATGCTTTGGGCAGAATTGTAAATTTTTTTAAGCTGTTCCTTGTCGTTTTTCAGGTCTTTTAACCAGGTTTCGACATCGAGGTGCGCCATTTGAAATATCAGCTTATGACCTACTTGCATGGCATCTTGCAACTCTTCATCGTCCACGTCTTCAATCATCCAATCGCTGAAAGTTACTGTCTGGTTAGCGTCGCGAGATTGCTGCAATTGCTTAAAATTCTTAATTTTTGTCTCTAGAGCTTCAGTTTTTTTAATCGTGCGCTCCATTGTCAGCGCAAAGGAACAGATGGAGCTTTCTAAGCGTTTAAGGAAATTGACTTTCATCATGCCGATCAAACAGCGTTCGCGATCGCTCTGTTTGAAATTTCGCACTCCTTTATTTTCATACACCGAACGGTATGGCGACAGGACATATTTTGAAGGGTTGAATAGCGAGAGTTGATATTTAGAAATTTCCCTGTTAAGCTGTTCGTAGGACAGGAACTCACCCTTTAGGTCAATCTCAGGAAATACGGAGATGGGTTTGAGCCGTTCTGGAAAGCCGCCTAATTGGGCGATCGCATCTTTATAGTATTTTTGAATGTGCTTGCGAGATCGTGCGATCGTCAATTGGTCAAGCAGTTTGAAAAAAGCAGAACTAAGTTCTTCCAGCAGTTCGCTAGTTTTGCGATCCCTACTTTTCTTGGCCCACTTGGTAAATTTCCCCTGAGCATCAGCTAGTGTATCGCGCAGACTGGCAATTCCCAGCGATTCCCCAAACGCAGCGTCGCGACCTTCTGTGATAAAATAAAGTTGATTCCGCAAATCCTTTAAATCATTGTTAACCGGAGTTGCTGATAAAAGTAGCACCTTAGTTTTGACACCGTTCTTGATAATGTCATCCATCAGCCTTTCGTAACGGCTCTTTCTAATTAGATTGCCAGATTCGTCCCGTTTACTCTTGATGTTGTTGCGGAAATTGTGGGATTCGTCAATAACTACCAAGTCATAGTTACCCCAATTAAACGTTTCTAACTTAATGTCCCCAGACCTACCGGAATCGCGGCTCAAGTCGGTGTGAGATAGGACTGTATAGTTAAAGCGGTCTTTAATAAAAGGATTCAGTTCGCTATTGTTCTGTGCTAGATATACAGTCCAATTCTCGCGGAGTTTTTTGGGACACAGAACCAAAACATTTTCTTTATTGCGAAGTTCAAAAGATTTAATCACCGCTAGAGCTTCAAATGTTTTACCTAAACCAACGCTGTCAGCAATAATACACCCGTTATATCGTCGGATTTTATTGATAGCAGCCTTAACTCCGTCTTTTTGAAATTCAAATAGAGATTTCCAGATTTCTGTATCAAATAGGTGTAGCTCTTCGCTGAGAATATCGCTTTTTTCTAGGTCATCTAGGAAGGTCTCGAAGATATGAAACAGAGTTTTGTAGTAGATAAACTCAGGAGTATTATTCTGGTAAAGTTGCTTTAGGTACAGCAGCACGTCTTGTTTGACATCTTCGATGAGTTCGGCATCATTCCAGAGTTCATCAAACCAGGCTTTAAGGTCGCGGGTATCGCGTTTACTATCTACTTCTAGATTGAGTTCAATATTGTTATATTTTGTACCTAATCCCAGTCCCCGCACGGTAAAATTTGAACTGCCCATAATAGCATTTTCAGTTTCCTTATGAGCAATGTGATACATTTTGCCGTGCAGTAAATTAGATTGCTTTACCGACCGTATCTGTACTTTTTTTTCAATCCATTCTGCACATTCTTTCGCAACCCGCTTTTGCTCCAACCGATTCTGTAGCTGCAAGCCCTCATCCTCAATTTGGAAAGCCTTTTTATCAGTTTTACTGGGGTCAAGGGACTTGATGAAGCGCGGTTCGCCAAAGAGAAATTTCAGGCTTTTAATACTTAGAAGTTGTTCCTTCAAAGCATCAAAAGCATAAATTGTAAAGTAAGCAGAAACAATTGACAAGGTTGAGTTTTCCTCAACCTTGGCTTTCAAAAAATCGCCCACAGTGCCGCGGTGGCGGTTGTCTCTAATTGCCGAATTTGGGAGAGAAGCATCATGCTGTGACATAGCCTACCTTTATGCGGTTGTTGCACTTGTTGGCTATATTCTACATCCTCCACCATTCTCAAGAACAGGCTTCCCGGCCCGTTCTACAACACATAGCGATATTGTACAATTAACTCCGCAAACGGCCGGATCGCATAATGCTAATAACTAACCACAAACCCAAAAAACTCGCGGCCCCAAACAAACCAGTGCTCAGAAAAGATAGCTGAGGAGTTTGTGCGTTAGAAGAAATAATTGCCGCCCCCACAATCAGCGAACCCACGACAATACTAAAAGAAAGTCGGTTCGCAGAATCCCCCAGAGTGCGGCGCAGCGGGTCGAGTTCTTTTAGGGTCAAGTTCCACTTCAAAGTTTCCGAAGTAACTCGGTCTAAAAGCACTTCCACCTGTCGCGGAGATTGCAAAGATAAGCTTTTGAGATCCAGGGCAGTTCTCAGCAGAGCTTGGATCGGATCGTCTCCTAATAACTGACGCCGAAACATATCGGTCATCAGCGGTTTGACCTGCTCTACAATATTAAATCGGGGATTAAAAGAGCGCGCCAGTCCTTCCAAATTAGCTAGAGTTTTTGCATACAAACCGAGATTGCTGGGGAGTCGAATTTTATTTTTGCGGGTGATTTCCAGCACCTCATAAAAAATTTCCGACAAGTTCATTTGCGACAAGCTGATATTGTAATACTTGCGGAGCATTCGAGCCAAATCGTTCTCTAGGTTAACTAAACTTGTTGGCTGAGCAAATTCTGCCATTTCCAAAGTTAATTGAGCGCAGCGCTGAGCGTCTAAATCGACAATTGCCAGCAACATTTCTGTCAAATTTTGCTGAGTGCGCGGGTCTAATCTGCCGACCATGCCGCAGTCTAGCAGGGCTATGCGGCCGTCTTTGAGATAAAATAAATTGCCGGGATGGGGGTCGGCGTGAAAGAATCCGTCGATATACAACTGCTGGAAGAAAACGCGGCAAAGCAGCGTTGTAATTTCTTCGCGTTCGGCATTTACATCTCCTTTATGGCGAATTCCCTGCAAGTCGCCTAACAAAATAGGGACTCCGTTCAGCCACTCCATTACTAAGAGTTTTTTTGTAGTCAACTCCCAGTTAATTTGTGGTAGGACAACTTGTGTGGGGTCAAACCATTTACTTTTAGATAAATTGCGGCGCAGTTCGTCTGTGTAGCTGGCTTCTTGAATGAAGTCTAGTTCTGCACGCAGGGCGATCGCAAATTCTTCTGCTAAGGCGACAATATCGTATTGTTGACCGAAGTCTGTGAGCATGACAAGTTCTGCCAAACCTCGGAGCACGGCGATGTCTTGTTCGATGACAATCTCAATACCGGGGCGCTGAACTTTGAGGGCGACTTCGCGACCGTCTTTTAAAGTAGCTTTGTGGGTTTGGGCGATCGAACCTGCGGCGACAGCTTCGGTGTTAAATTTGGCAAAGGTATCTTCGAGAGATTGTGTGAGTTCCTTGCGGACGATAAGTTCTACTTGCGACCACGGTACGGGCGGCACTTCCGCTTGTAGCGTGGAGAGGATTTCGATGTAGCTGGCCGGTAAAAGGTCGGGACGGGTGCTCAGCAATTGTCCCAATTTGACAAAAACTGGGCCTAATTCGACGAGGATGTTGCGGAGAACTGCTGGAGTTGGGAGACTGGGTGCGTCGGTTTTGCGGCCGGTTAGGAGGCTTTTCATGTAGTCCCAACCGTTGCGGAAGACGACCTCTAGAATTTCTCCTTTGCGAGAAGTGTTTTGAACTAGGCTAAACAAGGGGCCTCCGGGTCGATCGGGTTTAAGGGCTATATAACTACTAGGATAGCGCTGTTGACCGGGCTGACCAGTGTCTTGGGGAATAACTTGGGCGAAAGGGTGCGATTCCCTACGGGATAGCTTCGCTTCACGAATTTTGGGCTGTGGGGGCGATCGGTTTTTGGCTTTGGCATTACTCCTGATAGTAATATACATTTAAAGCACACATAATATTTTTATACTTAAAATTTTTACGTTAATAAATTTAATTTTATAAGTAAAGTAAATATTCAGATTTAGGAAAGGTCAAAAAGATGAGTGCAGTTTATGTAACATTTACTATTCCTGAGTCGAGTAATCAAGGTTTAGAATAGTCGGAAGTATCTACGAGTTTGCGGTGTGATTCGGGATGCACAGAAGCAGCCGCATGAAATAGTTGCTATGTTGCGTAAAGTAAACTCTAATCTTTCTCCAGTATCAACCCTACTATAGCCATCCTCGCATCATTTGTGAATTTCTTACTCCCGAGCGAGCGGGTTCGGGGAGGGTTGGGGTGGGGTAAAAAATTTACGACTCCTGCAAGGATTGCTATATCTCAGTGTGGTTCAGTTGCCAGTATCCTCACTTTAACTATCTCATATACAGCATTTATTGTCGTACTACAGCGGTTAGAAGAAATTGAACAACGCTTGAAGCGAATTGAGCGTAAAATAGACCTGAGTTTTTACGCTGATTTCCGTGCGAATCTCAAATCTGCACAAAATGCCTTTACCAGGAAAAATTATGATAACCGCAGAGCGTTTGAATCCAGGCTGTTTCGGGGTTGAACACAGCTCAAGCGATTTACAAAGATTACACTCTTACAGCATTTGATAATCAGATACAGCTTGCCGATCAATATCTTTCTTCTTTGTTTTTAGCTTAGGTAGGTGAAATCCTTTGCTACTTAGAGTTAGAAGAAATCGAAGTAGCACCGAATTGTATACAGAAGGGAAAAAATATTTGGCATCCCTTAGTTGTAAAATATATTGAAAAGATGTTGCTCCATGTCGATTCTGCAGAGTGGAATAAGTTTATTGAGACACAGCCTAAAGTATTTTTACCAGAAAGGGACGGGCGATTAAATAAAATCCCAATCAAGTGGGAAGAATTGTGACATCCCATTTAGGCACGATTTCGGAGCGATGCCAGAACCGGAGGTAGTGTTCTAGTTCCTGAGATGGAGCCTTAATCCCCTTTTCATAGGTCGTTTCTAGCAAATGTACAATTGGTTTGAGTTTCTTCCACGTCATATTTGCAGGCGAGTTGACCGAGTAAGGCAAACGAGAACTGTCTGCCACTGAGTATCACGGTCATCTGCTGGGATTGGTTCTAAACTTCTAGCTTTGCCGCCTCTGGATAAAATACCCATCTTGACTTTGGCTTTACTATTTCCAAGAAATCTATAAATTGAAGTGATTGATTTGATAAAAAAGAACATTTGCTCTTATGAGTGGAGTTTGACTAAAGTAAAGGCATCAAAGAAAAACGCCAGCGAACATTAACCAGTCAGCTTCAACTAGACATTCACCCGTGAGGTTTGCCATGAAATCCACTCTCTCCAACAGCGTTAACGCAAAAATGAAAACCGCCAGCCATCAAAAGCCTTTACAGGCTACGCCTCAAAAACCAGAGGAAAAAGCCTTAACTCGCGGACAGCATTTAGCAGATACCCTAGCAGCGAAAGTGGGATCGTGGCCCTTTTTGATTGGACAGACAGTAGTCCTCGCCGGGTGGGTGGGCGCGAACCTGACACCGGGCATTCCTCACTGGGATCAGCAGCCCTTTATCTTGCTAAACTTAGTATTCTCCTTTGCCTCTGCTTACACTGCACCGATTGTGTTAATGAGTCAAAACCGCCAGTCGGATGCCGAACGCGAACAAAATCTCTACAATCATCAAGTTAATCTCAAAGCCGCTAACGATGTGGTACTACTGCACGAAAAGCTCGATCGATTAAGCCACCACATTCCTGACTTAATGGAAAAGCTCAATCAGCAACAGCAGTCTGTCAGTCCCATCAAAGAGATGGTGATGCCAGCCCCCGTTAAAGCAATTACCGAAGTTAATGAAGCAGCTAAGCCGTCTGCTTCGGATCAGAAGCAGAAGGCTGAGGTTCCCATACTACTTCCCCAAGTATTTAAATCGAACTTTTACTCATCAAAATATGCAGAAGTGATGCCAATTTCACTTCCAACTCAAAAGCCCTCTACACATTCGGTATCCGCGTTAAGCTATTTCAAGCTGTGACAAGCGACGTTACTAACCAGTGAATGAGAGCGTCAGTCTCGCCAATCTGTTAAGTAACAGTTCTAACCTAAAAAAAACCTATAAATCAATTAATCTCCGGCTCTATTGCAGGCCTACTCCCATCACAATCTAGGCAGTTAGATATGAACCCCTTCCTTACCGCTATTTCCACAGGTATTACAGCTTTCGCAGCCACAAATTTAGATGATATTGTCATCTTGCTGCTGTTTTTCTCCCAAGTCAATGCTGTTTTTAGACGGCAACACATTGTTACAGGACAATATCTTGGGTTCGCAGCACTGGTGCTGCTTAGTCTTCCTAGCTTCTTTGGCTGTATGATGGTGCCGCGCCCTTGGGTGGGGATGTTGGGGTTAGTACCAATTGCCATTGGAGTCAGCCGCCTGCTAAATCGAGATACAGAGGCTGATGATGAAAATACAGCTACAGATTCGCCTCAATCCACTATCTTTGCTAGTCTTTTATCCCCACAAACTTATAGTGTAGCTGCGGTGACATTTGCTAATGGAGGTGATAATGTGGGGATTTATGTCCCGTTGTTTGCCAACTGCACTTGGGATAGCCTGCTAGTGATTCTGAGCGTCTTTTTCTTGCTAGTGGGTGTCTGGTGTTATGTGGCGTATCAACTAACTCGCATGAGCGCGATCGCGACCCTACTTGTCCGCTACGGTAATTCCCTTGTTCCCTTCGTTCTAATGGGTCTGGGTACGCTGATCCTGCTCGATAGCCATACTCTAGAGGATCGCGGTTTAATGGTAGTTACTGTAGCTATCAGTTGCTTGTGGCTGCTGATATTGCTTAAAGACAGTTATCAATCGTTAGAGACTGCACCTCAAGTCGAAAAATTTGAGGTAAACTAGGGTTCAAGTTTCCTCCACTTTGCTGAAGTTGAAAAATAAATAATTTATAACTTCAGCAAAGTGGAGGGGTTTTCTAAGAACAAACTCTGATTTCTTACACAAAGGACAACAAAAATGAGCAAGTTTTTCAAACTAATTCTGGTGGCTTTAGTGCTTTTCGTAAACTTAGCTGTAGCTCAGCCTTCTTGGGCCGGCAAGGATTTCACAAAGGGGGCTGACTATGCGGAAGTGACACAGGAATTGACTCAACTTTTGTCAGCTCAGAGCGATCCTTCGACTGCGGGTTATACGCCTGAACAGTACCAACAGCGGTTGGCCGAATTGCAAATGCAGAAGTACGTGATCGAAACTGCTAGAAAGCGGGCTCAGTGCCGCAATCAAACCGGGCAAACGCTGGCAGTTTATGCGAATAAGCCGAAAAAATCGCCGACGCAACTTTATTTCCTGGCAGCCGGTGAGATTACAGATGATGATTGGGATTGCGATGGTATTTACTTGCCAGCAGGGACTCAAGCTACTTTCGGCCCGACGGCTCAGCCACTTTCTTTGGCTGAACCGGTTGCTATTAAGGTTGTAGATGGTACGCAGCTAATTGCTACAACGAGTGCAGCAACGGGTGGTATTGAATTGAATGTTGCCCCTGCTAAAGTTTTTAAAGCGGGTGAGACAACTTGGGCCATGCCCTCGTTTTCTCAGGCTCAGATTAATGCACAAGTTCCTACGCCGGAACTGATTGATTAATCCTTCTTGAGGAACGGTTAATAGTTGGGGACTTGGGAAAAAATAAAGTCCCAGGCAGAATAGAGGAGAGGCAATGCCACCATGGGCGATTGTCTCTCCTTTTTAGATCGCAAAAAAGCCAGAAGATGCTGAGTGATGCAATATGATGTACATCATTCGATCCAACTCCTTAGAGTTAGTCTCGGACAATAGAGTCATTTATAAAGTTGTATTTCCTTAAAGATTACGATTAGGAGGTTTTTTCAATGAAATGGCTAGTTTTACTAGATGTTGAAATGTCTGATTTTGACAATTTGTCTAACTTGCTGCGTTCATCAGATGAATTTAGCTTAATCACAGAGAATAGTAAATATTACCTCACTTCTTCGCGCTGGGAATCACTAACGAATGAGTCTGATGTATATTGGGAAGCTACTAAACCTCTTCAACATATAAGTGCTGTTGCAAGGATTCAATTTACAGATTTTCCACTTCTTAAGCCTGATATCATCTGCGAAGTTGACGAAGAAGGTAAGCTTCATAGGCGGGTTGCGCTTTCAGCCACAATTAGGGTGGATTCAAGTTCTTTTTCTATCAAACTAGAAGGCGGTCAAGATATAATCCCTATTTTAGAGTTTGAATCCTGGATGAAGCTGGCAGAAGAAGACGAGATAGTGAAAAATGTTTTCAGACAAATTACGGAGTTTGAACCTAACTGGATTAATCTTTACAAAGTTTATGAAATTGTCAAGAAAGATGCTGGTAAAAAAAAGATTGAACAGTGGACTAAAAATAAGATTAGCCAATTCACGCATACTGCTAATAGTCAAAGTGCAATTGGTGATGATGCACGGCACGGTGTCGATCACAGCGATCCACCAAAAGAACCTATGTCACTATCAGAAGCAGAGGCTTTAATTAGGAATCTGGTACAAACATGGCTTCAGTGGAAGTGCGAACAACAAAAGTAGAATAGTGAAGTACGACACAGATTAAAAAACGAAAGTCTGGATAAAGAGTGATTAATCCTTTGTATTCGCCTGCCCAATCTGTGCCGTACTTACATCATAACAAATCTTTCAATTTTTCATCTTCTCCCAACACTTTAATTACCTGTTTAATCTCCTGCGTCCTATCTTTTTTCACAATTAAAGTCACATTGCCATCTCTGACAACTACCACATCTTCTAAACCAATGGTGACAATCACCTCCTTCTCATCGGCTGCATAGAAAATGCCGCCTTTGGTGTCAATTCCGACGTGTTTTGCTAATTCGACATTCGGTTTGTCTCCTTGCAGCAAACGACCGATCGCATTCCAATCACCCAAATCGTCCCAGCTAAAGCCTACGGGCAGAACACAAGCTTTTTGCGTCTTCTCCATCAGGGCGTAATCGATGCTTATTTTAGGTAATTCCGAGTAAGCCTGCGCGCCTTTTGCTTCCAAAGCTGCCATCATTTCCGGTACATGATTTCGCAATTCTGTCAAGACTGTTCCAACTCGAAAGACAAAAATTCCGCCGTTCCAACTAAACTTGCCGCTGGCTACAAATTCCTCAGCAGTTGTGCGATCGGGCTTTTCGGTAAATCTCGCCACCCGATAGGCGGGAAAACCGGCAAAACTGCCAATTTCCTCGCCTTGTTCGATGTAGCCGTAGCCGGTGGAAGCATAACTCGGTTTTACTCCCAAAGTGGCGATCGCATCCTGATTTCTCGCCAACTCGGCCGCCGCCTCCAAAGTCTTGACAAACTCCTCGGGTTCCCCAATCCAGTGATCCGCCGGGAAAAAACCCACTACCGCATCCTCGCCGTAACGCTTGGCAGTTTCTATAGCAGTCCAGGCCACCGCCGGCGCAGTATCCCGGCCCTCCGGTTCCGCCAGCAAATTCTCAGGGGGTAACAGCGGCAACTGTTCGCGGACTCCCGCAGCCAACATTTCCGACGTTACTACCCACAAATCGTCCCAGCCGTTACCTAATGTTAATAGTCTTTCCGCTGTAGCTTGCAGCAAACTTTTGCCGCTACCGTCGAGACTCAAAAACTGCTTGGGGCGCTGCTTGCGGCTGAGAGGCCAGAAGCGTTCGCCTTTACCGCCGGCGAGTATTACGGGAATTAAGGTTTTGGTCATGGTTTGAAGTTTAAGGGTTCTGATCTATTTTGCTCGACAGCTTATAATTATGAAGAGAATTGTAGCTGTGTGCGGGTTTTGGGGGAGACCTATATTTTTGGGAAAATTGCGTCTTACAATCCCAAGCCCAAAGACGCGAGCCGGAAAATACCTAAAACCCTATCAGGGATTGAAACATAAACCAAAAACGCATTCAAATGCGCTTCTTGCAGAGAGCCGGAAAATACCTAAAACCCTATCAGGGATTGAAACGTAGCGCAAAACTCGGCGAAGCTTGCGTACATCCACGCCGGAAAATACCTAAATCCCTATCTAGGGATTGAAACAGAAGCGGGATGGGAAGATCAACGATCGCACTCAGAAACCGGGTTTTTTTGCGAGCATACTTCCGATCCCCCACAAACAGCAAAAAACCCGCCTTCTTTGATTTTGATGCCTATTCCTCTAAATATCCTCAAAACTCAGCCGCAATTAACCCAAAACCCTATCAGGGATTTTTTGTCACTCGATCGATCCAACTTGCATAAAATGATACCCGCGTATCGCCGGAAATTTCCCCAAAACTGCCATTATCGTCAATTTTATCAATATCGGTGATGTTTGTTTTGAAAAATCCTCGATCGCTATAACCCCAAGAACTAATCCCCGCAATCTTCCCGTCAACAAACGAAGGCCCGCCGGAATCTCCGCTAGCGGTAGCTATCTCATTTTTCCCCAAACCGCGATCGCGCAACCTGGGAAAATGCCTCCCCAAAGCATCGTGTTCGCTAGTTCCCGCGTCAAAATCAAAGATTAATTGACTCCCCAAAACCAATTCCGACATATCTGATTCTGTAGCATCTTTCAAAACATCAATTAAAGCATCATAGCGATTCTGTCCGCTATATCTTTTCGCTTCAGAATTAGAATTTTCATCTTGTCCGTTTGCACCTAAACCGATATACCCGTATCCAACTTTTGTCAATACTTTCCCCACTTCATTTTTGTTTCTATTTATCTCGTACTGTTCGATCCTTGGCGGCGCGACCCTTTTCAGCTTTAAAATAGCAATGTCGTTGCCAACTTCCGATTCGTAACCAGTCCAGCCCGGATGGATATAATATTTGCTAACGGGGATGCTAACTTCACCGCTAGGCAATTTAAAAATTGCTTTAATTGCCGTTTCAGCAGGAACCTTAACTCCGCCTTCATTCAGACAGTGGGCCGCCGTGAGAACGTACAACCCTCCCGTTAGCAGCGAACCTGTACAGGAAACGGAATCGAGATAGGCTACGCCTGTATATTGATTTAAAGCTAAAGGTTTGCGGGAACTGCTGTCAGGAAAAGCGCTAATTATCGATCGCCCAACTTCGGCAGTTTCTAAAACTAAAAATACCGTCACAACCGCGATTAATAATATTTTGATTCCTGACTTCATTTTTGAGAGTGAATTGGTTGGAGAGCTAATCGAGACCTGACTTTTTCAATAAGTCGGGTCTCGCGAGTATTTCGTTTGTTGAAATTAGCTTACTTATTGCAACAGTTTACTTCGATAATTCGACATTAAGTTCGTTCACCACGCGGCGTTTGAGCGGGATTGATTTTTCACGGGGCAGCAAATCAAATACTTTCCGAAAAGCATCATCTACCTGTTCAAAGGGTATTTGTCCTTTCTCGTTAAAAACTACTTTTCCCGATTGGTCGAGGATGAGAGTTTGAGGTACGAAACCTTCGTAATAATGGCTCGGTTCGGTGAGTTCCGGTGACGGTTGGGGAGGCAAAGAGTCAACTGTTATCGGCATAAAATCGGCTGCCCGGCCGTAAAATTCCTGGAGTTGAGAGACGACGATCGCATATTGCTTGGAGTCGCTGCTGTCGTCAGTGTAAAACACTAACAATACGGGTTTATGGCGTTTGAAAGAATCTGCAAGCTTGGCTTTAGGAGGAACTAGGGAACCGTTGCCGGCGTAGAGGGAAAATATTGTACCGTCGAAGCGATCGTCTGTGAGAGTTGCCAAAGCTGGCGCCGTACCGCTTAGCAGTATCAAGCTAAGTGCGATCGCGACGGTTAAAAGACTGGCTGACAAGATTCGCTTCAGCAAGCCCAGGCCAGAAGCAGGAGTAACAATTGAATTTTTGTTCTCAGGAAATATCATAGGTTGTTGGCAGTGGCTGTAAGGAAAGCGAAATCAGATGCAAAAACTTTCCTAAGTTTATCAGCAACTGTATGCAAATGTTCCTGAGTAGGTTAACGTAGTTTCGGATAGACTATGATAATTTGCTTGTTGTAGCGATCGACACGGTGATTCTACTGATCCAAAAACACTATTTGCCATCGGTTTTTCAGGGGCGGGCTGGAAGTATCTGCGCCACAATGAAATTTATTTGTTGCGGGCTGGGCTTCTAGCTTCTGAGAAGGGTGCAAGATGTTAAATTCAACTGATAACTAGAAACTGACAACTGGGAACTAATAACTAATGATAGCTTTGCTTGACACAATCCTGGCCCAAACGCCCGCTGCTGATGTTTCCGGGCCCGCTCAAATCAATCTGTTGCAAGCGATTGTTTTAGGAATTGTACAAGGATTAACCGAGTTTTTGCCCATCAGCAGCACCGCTCATTTAAAGGTAGTGCCGATCGCCCTAGGATGGGGCGATCCGGGGGTTGCTTATACTGCTGTAATTCAGTTGGGCAGCATTGTGGCAGTGCTTTGGTATTTCTGGAAAGACTTGACAACTATAACTTTGGGTGCTGTAGATGCCGTGATGCAACGCGACTACAAATCGCAAGAGTTTCAAATAGCCCTGGGAATTGTTTTGGGAACAATACCTATACTCTTTTTTGGGCTGCTAATCAAGGCATTGGTTCCAGATTTCGATCGCTCGCCGCTGAGAAGTTTGACCAGCATCGCCATTGCTTCGATCGTCATGTCGCTACTGTTAGCAACAGCAGAAAAAATTGGCAAGCGCAATCGCACTTATGAAAAGTTAACTGTTTCAGACGGCATTTTTATGGGATTAGCTCAAGCAATAGCCTTGATTCCGGGGTGTTCGCGATCGGGTTCCACTCTCACAGCAGGATTGTTCATGGGATTGGAAAGATCCGCCGCCGCGCGATTTTCTTTTTTATTGGGAATTCCGGCAATTACTCTGGCTGGATTAGTAGAATTGAAGGGTGCTTTGGGAGAAGGAATCAGCGATGCTGGAGTTGCAGCTTTGATAGTGGGGACAATTTCGGCATTTGTGTTTTCTTATTTGTCGATCGCGTGGCTGCTCAAGTTCCTGCAAACTCAAAACACCTGGGTGTTTGTGTGGTATCGGCTGGCATTTGGCGTGGCCATTTTAACGGCGATCGCAGGGGGGGCATTGCGAAATATATAAAATAGAAATTCGATAGCAGTAGGAGCGACTTATGTCGCTCTGAACTCGGTCTAATTAATAACTGGAACGCCAAATTACAATCTATTTTTTTGTAATATAAATAAAAAAACTCACAAGTAACGAATTTTTTGATAGTTAAAAATCCATGTAGATAGGAAAATTTGAGATAAAAGCTGCGTGCTTTTAAGGAGGATGAAGGCTAACGGTTTCTCTCCGTCTTTTATTTAATTTTATATTAGGACTATTCTTTGATGTACCTAAGTCATTTACCCGCCCTATAGTAACTAATAACAATCAGAAAAACAATTAAGTTATCTGATTATAATAATGTTGAATTACAACTCAGACTCTTAAAAAAGAGGTTTGGGTTCTAATTATTCTATTTTTTAGCGCTTAGTAGTGCGATCGACCTTTCGGGATTTTTGGCAGTTTATTGAAGTTTTCTCAAATTGTTAATGGCTTTTTGATAGTTATCTTTATCACCTTGCTGCTGAAATAAGTCTGCTGCTTTCTGAAAGTCTTGGATCGCCCCGGGCTTGTCTCCCCCTTCAGCGCGGGCAATTCCCCGGCTCAAGTAGGCGCCGGCTAAGTTAGGATCGATTCGCAAAGCTGCATTGTAATCGGCTACAGCAGCCTTGTTGTCTCCTAAACGAAAGCGGGTAACGCCCCGGTTTAAGTAGGCACTGGCAAAGTTAGGATTAATTTGCAAAGCTCGATCGTAATCGGCGAGTGCACCCTGGCTGTCTCCTAAATCATCGCGAGCATTCCCCCGGTGGGTGTAGGCTTCGACAAAGTTAGGATTGATTCGCACAGCTTCGTTGTAATCGGCTACAGCACCCTTGTTGTCTCCTGAAAAATAACGGATATTCCCCCGGTGGTAGTAAGCAAGAGCAAAGTTAGGATTGATTCGCACAGCTTCGCTGTAATCGGCTACAGCACCCTTGTTGTCTCCTAAACGATAGCGGGTAATCCCCCGGTTTAAGTAGGCACCGGGAAGGTTGGGATTAATTCGCAATGCTTCGCTGAAATCCGCTATAGCACCCTGGTTGTCTCCTAAATCAGAGCGGTCAAGTCCCCGGTTGTTGTATGCAGAGGCATAGTTAGGATTGATTCGCAAAGCTTCGGTGTAATCGGCTACAGCACCCTTGTTGTCTCCCAAACGAGAGCGGGTAACTCCCCGGTTGTAGTAGACAATAGCATCTGACGGATTAATTCGCAAAGCTGCGTTGTAATCGGCGAGTGCACCCTGGCTGTCTCCTGAGTCATCGCGGGCATTCCCCCGGTTGGTGTAGGCTTCGGCAGAATTAGGATTAATTCGCAAAGCTTCGTTGAAATCCGCTACAGCACCCTTATAGTCTCCTAAACGATAGCGGGCATTTCCTCGGCCGTTGTAGGCTTCGGCATAATTAGGATTAAGCACAATTGCTTGAGTGTAAGCGGCTATAGCGCCTTGATAATCTCCTTTATCATATTTTTCCTCTCCCTGAATCAAGAAATCCTCAGCTTTCGTCGCAGCCACCACAGACGCACTCGGAACCTGAACAGATATAGCGAAAACTGCGGTTGGTTGTGCGCTCGCACTTATTGCAACTGCACCAATCAACGCGATGGAAATTTTTTGAGACAACTTCATGAATTTTACCTATCAATAAAAAAAGACGTTTGTTGCAGTTTATTTAAGTTTTTTTAGATGGTTAAGGGCTTTTTGATAGCTATCTTGATCTCCTTGCTTCTGATATAAATCTGCTGCTTTCTGAAAGTCTTGAATCGCACCCTGCTTGTCTCCTAAGCCACGGCGGGCAAGTCCCCGGTTGTAGTAGGCATTAACATGGTTAGGATCAATTCGCAAAGCTTTATTGTAATCGGCTACAGCACCCTGCTTGTCTCCTAACTTAAAGCGGGCAAGCCCCCGGTTGTTGTAGGCCAAGACATAGTTAGGATTAATTCGTAAAGCTTGGTTGTAATCGGCTACAGCACCCTGGTTGTCTCCTAATTCAGAGCGGGAAATTCCCCGGTTGTAGTAGGCTTTGGCATAGTTAGGATTAATTCGTAAAGCTTGGTTGTAATCGGCTACAGCACCCTGGTTGTCTCCTAATTTAGAGCGGGCATTTCCCCGGTTGTGGTAGGCTTGGGCATAGTTAGGATTAAGCGCAATTGCTTGAGTGTAAGTGGCTATAGCGCCTTGATAATCTCCTTTTTCATATTTTTGCTCACCCCGAATAAACAAATCCTCAGCTTTTGTCCCTGCCGCCAAATCTGAGTTGCCAATGTGAGCAACGCTGTACTTTTGACTGTTGGTAAACTCTACAACTGTTAAGTCAACTTTTGGCAGTTTTTTCAATGTATCCTCAGTATCACTCCCCTGCTTCAGAGTCAATAGTAAAGTCCTATTTGTACCAGTATCCTCTTGATTAACAGCAGCGCACATCACGGGTTCTGCATTCAGAATCCCAGTGTTAATATATTTGAGAGTGCCGTTGTTAAAAAAGCTATCATTTCCCGCCCTACTGGATTGACAAAAAAGTACACTTGTGGTACAAGCAACTAACCCGGTTAGGAGCCCTGTCAAGATTTTGAATTTCATAAATTAAAGATTTTTGCCTTATTCTGTCACAGCTCAAATAAATTCACAACCCAGAACTAACCCTGATGCTAAAGCCGATCGACCTTAGCAAACTATGTCAATACCGAAAAAAGGAACCAGAAAAATAATTGTTGATGGGCAGCCTTTCATCTGGCTAATCCGAAGACAAGCTACTAATATGCAAGCAGACTACGGTTGCGGAAATATTCATGTTGCTATCCAACACGCTGAAAAACCGGGCGGGCGTGTTAGTTATTCTCACGGATCGACCTCATCCTCCATGTTGGGGTACTAACCAAATGAGACCAGTAACACCCTCTGATGCAGCACAATGGATACGGCAAGCCATGCAATTTGGATGGCAGCCTCAGCTACCTGGAATAACTTTTGAGGTGCGGATTGCAGGACTGTTTGTGGAAAAAATATAATGCTGTATGTTTAGCAACCCGACAAGTCAATTCTGTTAAAGACAATTCACTCGCCTAGACTGGCATAAGCGATCGCCCGATCGCCAAATTCAGCCTAGACAAGTTAAACTGTAAACATTCTCCGCTAGCCACATCCTAAACTATGACCGCACATCAGGAATCCATCATCGACCAGTTCACTCGTCAGGCAATTCCCTTCTCTAAATTGTACGCTCACACCAATCAAGAGTCTCTGTACCTGCTGAGAGAAATGGCGAGTGTATCTGACAAAGACACAGTTCTAGATGTTGCTTGCGGTTCAGGTATTGTTAGTTGTGCTTTTGCGGAAGTTGCCAGTCACGTTACGGGCATTGATATCACACCAGCGATGCTCGAACAAGCCCAGATTCTGGCGCAACAGAAAAACTTGATTAATCTGTCCTGGCAACAAGGAGATATTGAAACACTACCATTTCCCGATGCTACTTTTTCTCTTGTTCTGAGTCGTTACGCTTTCCATCATTTTTTGCAGCCAGATGTTGTTCTATCAGAGATGGTTCGCGTATGTCGTCCAGGTGGTCGAATCCTGATTGCTGATGTTGCTTTGCCACCGGATAAAGTGAATGCTTATGACCGGATTGAGAAGTTGCGCGATCCCTCTCATACTCGCGCCTTGACTCTGGAAGAGTTTCCAAAATTAGTCGCAGATGCCAATCTTCAAAATGTTAAATTGGCTTTTTACAAGGTAGAACTTGGGCTAGAACAACAGTTAGCTGCTTCTTTTCCCAACCCCGGCGATGACCAGAAAATCAGAGAAATTTTTAGAGAGGATATTGGTGTTGATAGTCTCGGAATTGGCGCGCATTTTAGAGGCGAGGAAATTCATTATGCGGTTCCAATCGCTGTCATCGTTGGCGATAAAATAGCCTAAGTTTTATCAACTCAAAACAAGTGTAACAGAGTCCCAATAATAACAAATAACTAATGGGCAATCACTAATAAATATGAGCGACTTATCAATCCGACCAGCCTTAATCACCAAAGTTATCCCCGACAGCATCGGCGCCGAAATCGGATTTGAAGCAGGAGACTCAATCGTCGCCATCAACGGTCAAAAACCCCGCGACTTGATCGACTATCAATTCCTGTGCGCCGATGAATTTCTAGAATTAGAAGTATTAGACACTAAAGGCAAAACCCACAATTTAGAAATAGAAAAAGATTATGACGAAGACTTGGGAGTGGAATTTGAAACGGCTCTTTTTGACGGACTAATTCAGTGCAACA
Source organism: Microcoleus sp. MON1_C5 (assembly GCF_036701875.1). Taxonomy (NCBI): domain Bacteria; kingdom Bacillati; phylum Cyanobacteriota; class Cyanophyceae; order Oscillatoriales; family Microcoleaceae; genus Microcoleus; species Microcoleus sp. MON1_C5. The sequence goes on from NZ_JAUBRN010000018.1 coordinate 94,697, forward strand.
ACCGCTGCCCTTTTTGCTTTATCGACCAACAACCACCGGGAAAGCGAGAAACTCTCTATCTCAAAGATGATGACTACCGACTTAGTTTTCTTTATGGTAGCTATCTCACTCTCACCAATCTGACTCAAAAAGAGTGGGACAGAATCGAACAAATGCGGCTTTCTCCTCTCTATGTTTCCGTGCACGCTACCGAACCGGAAGTACGAATTAGGCTGTTAAAAAATCTCCGCGCTGGCAAGATTTTAGAACAAATCAAATGGTTTCAAGAACGCCGCTTGCAAATTCACGCTCAAGTAGTTGTTTGTCCTGGGATTAATGACGGCGAACATTTAGAACGCACTTTGTTAGATTTGGCAAAGTTTCATACGGGAAATATCCCGGCTGTAGCATCGGTGGCTGTAGTGCCAGTAGGTTTAACTCGCTTTCGCCCAGCCGAAGATGAACTGATCGCAGTAACTGCGGAAAAAGCGCGAGAAGTAATCGAGCAAGTGCAGAAAATTCAAGTGCTTTTGAGTAAAGGAAAAGGTGGCCAAAGGGCGAAAAAGCCGAATTCAAAATCGCGGTGCATTTGGCTGGCGGACGAGTGGTTTTTAATAGCTGGTTTAGATTTGCCGTCGGCTGAAGATTACGAAGATTATCCGCAAATTGGTAACGGTGTCGGTTCTATCCGCCAGTTTATCCAGCAGTTTGAAACGGCTTTTGAGAAGCTGCAACCGATGCAAGTCGAGCCAGAGCGCAAGTTAGTTTGGGTGGTGGGGAATGCTGTAGAAAAAGCTTTTGAGCCGATCGTACAACAACTAAACCAAATTCCCGGCTTGTCCGTCAACATGGCAGCACTGTGCAGCCACTACTGGGGACAAACTATCACTGTTACGGGTTTGCTCACCGGGCAAGATTTGCTCGAAGCTTTGCAGGGGCGAGACTTGGGAGATGGTATCCTGCTGCCGTCGGTGATGCTAAAACAGGGGGAACCGCGTTTTCTAGACGACATGACCCTCGAACAGCTCGCCAGCTCGCTGAAAACCCGGATTTTGCCGGTGAGCGGAGTAGAGGAACTAATATCGGCGGCGATCGGTCTGGCAAATGCTGAAGTTAAATTCTAAATTTTGAATCGAACATTCAAAAGTTAAGATGAGTAGGGTAATTGTGACTTGTAACCGTCGAGTTCAGGCTACAGACTAGAAACTTGAGACCTCAATCTTGCTCTAAAATTGTCTCTAGGATTGCAGAGTAATTAAAAAATTATGCGTGTTTTTCGTCAAATCATCGTAGTCGGAGTGGGCGCTGCAATTACTTTGGGCAACGCCGCACAGAGTGCTTCAGCACAGACTCCTGCTCAACCTCAGGACAGTTCCGCCCTTAGCAATCAGCTCGAATTAGGGCAGAATGTTCGATCGACCTCGAACACAGCGGCAGAATCAGCATCAGAGGCCGAACAGTCGATCGCCCTTAACCCTCAAACCTCCAAGTCTCAGCAGCCAGGGGGAGCCAAGATCGCATCAACTACCCCAACCGGGCCCGAGCAAGCATCAAAGCCTCAACAGGCTGCTCCGGCTTCCCCATCAACTCTGTCTCAGCGCGGTTCAACACCTCTAAGAGGGTTGGAACCGAAAGACGCTCAGCAGCCTTCCCCGAACCCTCCAAACAATCTTCCTGTGCCGAGTTCCCCCGTACCCATTCTCCGGGGCACTCCGAACGAAAGTTTCCCCCCTCTCCCTCCGAGGGGCCTCTTAAACACCAATCCTCCGGCTTCCCTGGAACCCAACCCGAATCCGCTGCTGTTTCCGACAAACCCCGAGGATGTCAGGATCGAGCAAACAGAGTCAATTACCTTGCAGCAGGCGATCGACCTCGCCCGCCGCAACAGCCAAGTTTTGCAAATCGCCGGACAGCAAGTGGAACAAAGCAGAGCAGCTTTGCGCGAACAGCAAGCTGCTCTTTATCCAGACCTAAATTTTCAAATGGAGGCCAGCCGATCTATGACTGCTGGCGGAGAACTCGGAATCCGGGCTACGCAGCGCCGTCTCAACGCTGTGGCTAACCGAACCGGGCAGCCCGCCGAGCAAGCCGGCACAAATTTCGGCAGCAACAGTCTCAACAGCACTTTGCAGTTGAGCTACAACCTCGATTTGTTCGGAGGCCGGCGCGCTACCATCCGCGCGGCAGAGGAACAGGTGCGCCTTCGGGAACTGGATGTGGAACGCCAAGCCGAGGAACTGCGCTTCGACACTGCTGAGGCTTACTACAACTTGCAAAACGCGGACGGACAAGTTGCCATCCGCCAAGCTTCGGTCAGAAATGCCGAGCAAAGTTTGCGGGATGCCGAAGCCTTGGAACGGGCAGGGGTGGGAACTCGGTTTGCTGTGTTGCAGGCTCAGGCAAATTTGGCTAACGAACAGCAACAACTGTCAGGGGCCCGCCGCGACCAGCGAGTTGCCCAGCGGCGTCTGGCTGAGATTTTGAATGTCAGCCAGTCGGCGAACTTGACAGCGGCTGACCCGGTAGAGGAAGCGGGCGTTTGGAGGCTGTCTTTGGAAGAGAGTATCGTGCAGGCTTTTAGGAATCGCCCCGAGTTGGAACAGCAGTTGGTGCAGAGGGATATCAGCAAGCAGCAGAGGCGAGCGATTCAGGCGGGGCGTTTGCCTCAAGTGAGTGTCTCGGCCGCCTACAACGTGCTGGGGCAAGACCCTGACGACCCGGGCCGGTTTGCTACTCGCGGCTGGGCCGACGGGTATTCGGTGCGGGCGAGTCTGACTTGGAGTATCTTCGACGGGGGCGCGGCGAACGCCCGGTTGCAACAGCGAAATGCTGATATTACGATCGCCGAAAGTCAATTTGACCAACTCCGCAATCAGGTGCGCCGGGAAGTGGAACAAGCTTATTTTGGCTTAGAGTCGAGTTTTGAGAATATCGAAACTTCTGAGGCGGGGGTTTTGCAGTCGAGGGAAGCTTTGCGTTTGGCGAGACTGCGGTTTCAAGCGGGCGTGGGTACTCAGACGGATGTGATTCAGGCGGAAACTGATTTGACTAGGGCTGAGAGAAACCGATTGTCGGCAATTATCACCTACAACCTGGGACTTTCGTCTCTCCAGCGGTTTGTGAGCAATCTTCCGACTAATAACCTCTCCGATGCTCCTTGAGATGGGGTTGGGGCGATTCCCTATGGGATAGCTACGTTTCACGACCTTTAATCACAAAGGCAATTAGACATCGGGTATTAAACGTCCGACACATTAGTTAATATTTTGTAATAGAGTTCCATGTCAACTGCGTTAAGGAATCGGCAATGGCCAACATCAAGTTTGTGAAGGAAAATCAGGAAGTCATCGCAGCAGACGGAGCCAATTTGAGGCTCAAAGCTCTAGAAAACCGCATTGATTTGTACACATTTTCGGGAAAGCTCATGAATTGCGGGGGCATAGGTCAATGTGGCACCTGCATTGTGGAAATTGTCGAGGGAAGTGAAAATCTGTCGCCGCGCACTGACTTTGAAAACCGCAAGCTCAAGAAAAAGCCCGAAAACTATCGGTTGGCTTGTCAAGCTATGGTCAATGGCCAGGTCAGCGTGAAGACTAAACCGTGACTCTCAGAAGGCAGAAGGCTAGAGATGCTTTTATGCAGAAGGAAAGAAAAATTCAGAATCCAAGAATTTTGTTTTTTTTTCCTATTTAACTGTATAATCATTCCTTTTGCCGACCTAGGAAAAGAAACGCGGTTTCTAGGAATAAAAGGTTGGGCTGCCAGGCATCCAGACAGAAACCGGGTTTCGACGCTTGTCTGCCAGTCCTCCTTCTATCTTCGAGTTTGCCTTTCGCCTTTGAGTGATATCCTAGTTGTGTGTATTTTCCTATTTTCCGATAGAGGCGAGCGTCTTCATGGAAGTTAACGATTTAGGGTTTGTGGCAACCATTCTGTTTGTATTGGTTCCCAGCGTTTTTCTAATCATTCTGTACATTCAAACGGCTAGCCGTCAAAGCCGAAAAGATTAGCAACTGCTGCTATTTCTGTCTGGCTTTGCTGCTTGCAAAAAAAAGCGCCAACAGCTTTTTGCTGAGGCGCTTTTTTTGTTAACTGTTGAGTGTTAGCTGCTCGCTCTTAACGATGAGATTCTAGCCGACTGTGCGGGCTAGCAAGACGGGACAGTTCGCATAAACTCGCACGTAGTCTGATAGCGAATTTCCCAGGAGTCGATCGATATCCACAAAGTTTTTGGCAACGTTGGGCCGCCGATCCGGGGAACCGAGCACCAACAAGTCGGCATTCATGTCGTCTGCAATCCGACAAATTGCTTCCCCTGGCTTGCCTGTAGCACTAACGCAGCGGTAGCTAACTCCCATTTGTTTCGCTAGTGCTACTCCCGGAGCTAATACGGGGTCTTTTTCAGCACTTGCTGTTAAATCTTCGCTGGCTTTTCCCGTCAAATCTTTACTGACGTGTACTAAAATTATCTCTCCGCCACTGACTTCTTTGACCAAAGATAGCGCAAGCTGCAATGACTGTTGGGCAGCTTCTGATTTGTCTACCGCCACCATGACACGCTTGATTTTTTTGACGTAGATGTCGTCTTTTACTAACAGCATCGGTCGGGATGTTAGCTGGAAAACGTACTGGCTGACTGAGTTTTCCAAAATCGATTGCAGCCGTCCGAGTCCCCGGGAACCCATAATTACTAAGTCGGATTGTTCTTCTTCTGCGACTTGGCAAACTGTTGTTTTCGGATCTCCCTGTTTGAGCCGGGGATTGACTTTGCTGGGATCTATTTTCAAAGACTGGACTGCTTGTGCTAAGATCTTGCCTCCTTCTTCCAACTTGGCTGCCATGCCCTCGGAGGTTACTTGCGGCGGCACGACGTGCAAGACGGTGACAGAGGCTTTTTGCAAGGAAGGGATGTCCATCAACATATTAAACATCTCTTCGCACAAGCCGCGACCGGCGACGGCTACTAAAATTTTTTCTATCATGGTTTGGGCGGTAAAAATAGTTGAGTTTTCTTGTGCGACGCTCTAACTAGGGCGTTGGTACTCTAGTGGCTTAATGTCAAGCATAAGCCTGAAGTTTGCTTTATGATTTGTAGAAATGTAGCGTTTTGGAACAATTTGTAACGTGTTAGAAAACGATCGAACTCAACCAGAACTCGCACCGGCTGGTGCTATTCAAAATCGGCGCGGGATGGACTCTGAGGGCTGGTTTGAATATTTGGTGCGAGTGTACCCTCACCATACTGACTACAGCGGTGCGGTTTGGCACGGTACTTATCTGGCTTGGATGGAGGAAGCTAGGGTGGAAAGTTTGCGCTCTCTTGGCATTCAGTATGCAGACTGGGTGGCGCAGGGTTTGGAATTGCCTGTGGTGGAACTTTCGCTGCGCTACCACCGGGCTGTACAAATGGGTCAATCTGTGGCAGTCAGAACGCGGATCGCTGCTACCGAGGGTGTGCGGCTGCTTTGGGATTACCAAATTCGATCGGCTGATACTCAGGAGTTATATGTGACAGCACAGGTAACTTTGGTTGGTGTCGATCGCGACAAGAACAAGATTATCCGGCAATTGCCGCCGGCGCTAAAGGAGGCTTTGACAAGGCTTTCTGTTAAACCTTCAGCCTAAGCTGCTGTTAACTATAAAAAATAGTTGGTGCAGCCCTAGTAAGTAGAGTGCGTGACTTTTGAGTTATTCCCTTCGCCTGCAAAGTATTGTTTTGTCACGCACTCTACACAACTGGTTTCTGCCTTCATTGGAACTTTTAATAATGTCAAAAAACCTGGGATTGCCCGAGCAAAATATTGAATTTCAGCGCAATAGTTGGGAGGATAATGAGTTAAACTCTGTCTTAACAACTGAAGACAAAACTCTTGTTTCAGGAAAGCCAGACAGTTTAAAAAACGGTGAATTAGCTGACAGTCAAGGCAAAATTTGGGCGATCGCATCCTTGTCGGCGGCGCTGCTAGCGGTGTCGCTGGCTGCGATTTTTATTAGGTTGAGCGAACGGGAAATCAGCCCGAATGCTACTGTTTTTAACCGTTTGTGGATAGCAACTGTAGTATTTGGAGTGTGGAATGGTGCGGGTGCTGCGCGTCGCCGAATGTCTGGGGCACAAGTTGAAGAGCGATCGAACTACACTCTGCAGGATGTGATGCTGTTAACAGCGGTAGGCGTGGTTTCTTCTGCTTCTGTGGTTTTCTGGGCCTGGTCACTGAGTCAGACTAATGTCGCTAATTCTACTGTACTGCGAAACTTAACTCCTTTATTTACTACTTTGGGGGGATGGCTGCTGTTGGGGCGGCGCTTTGACAACAGGTTTTTGGTGGGACTGGCGGTGGCTTTGTGTGGCGCAATTGCGATCGGCATGGAAGATTTGCAAACGGCGGGAGACACTCTTGTCGGCGACATGGCTGCTCTTTTATCGGCGATGTTTTATGCAGGAAATCTGCTCATTTCAGAACATTTGCGAACCAAGTTTCCGGCAACAACTATATTGATATGGCGATGTTTCATTGGGAGTATATTGGTTTTGCCACTGGTTTTGCTTGCGGGCGATCGAGTTTTCCCTTCTTCTTGGGAGGGATGGCTGACTGTAATTGCTTTGGCGGTGATTTGCCAAGCTTTCGGTCAGGGACTGCTTATCCACAGTCTAGGTCGTTTGTCCTCGGAATTTGTAGCTTTTTTCCTGCTGCTAGAACCCGTAATTACGGCGATTATGGCTTGGGTGCTGTTTTCGGAAAGTTTGAGCTTGTTTAATTGGTTTGCTTTCTCTGTGGTTTTGGCTGGAATATATTTGGGTAAATCTAGCGGTTCTGTCGCTAAAAAATGAAACAAAAAGGAAAAATACTTAAATGATTCCCCCATCAATTAACCGGAATCGCTGGCATTATGACTTTAATTTGCTGCCTCAATATTTGGAGGTACTCTTTGCTAAATTGCGGATTGCTGTGGTGTTCGGCGGCGACTGCGATCGCCCCGGAGCAGTGATTTACAAAACTCACAATCCCCGCGCTTGGAAGAGTTACGAAGTCGTCGCCCGCGAGATTGCTAAAGCATTAGCAGAAATTGGCTTTAAGCACGTCTTTGTCCTACCTGACGACATGAACTTGCCGGAACAACTCCAACAAAAAAATATTCATTTAGTGTGGCTGAATACTGGTGGAGTCCAGGGCTACAATCCTGTTTGTCACACTCCCGCATTGTTGGAAATGTTGGGAATGCCTTATGTCGGTCACAATCCTTTAAACAGTTCAACGTTAGATAATAAACACGCTTTTAAACGGGAACTGCAATCAGTTGGAATAAAAACCGCTCCGTTTATGACTTGGCATCCTTCTCAAGGAATTTTGGAGCCTAATTTGCATCAGCGTTTTGCCATTGCTTTTGGTGACTATCAAGGGCCGTTTGTTGTTAAACCAGTATCCGGCCGCGCTTCGCTGCACGTTCATTTTGTAGATAAGATTGAGAGTTTGTCTCAGGCGGTTGCGGAAGTTCACCGAGACACTCACAATACTGCTTTAATTGAAAAGTATTTGCCGGGACGAGAATTTTGTGTAGCGGTCTGCGGCTATGTTACTTATGCTAGAGGCAGATTTGATAAAAGTACAAAACCCTTTGCTTTTTCGACTGTGGAGCGGGTGCTGGAGCCTGACGAACGCATCTTTACTTCTATGGATAAAAAGGCGATAACGGCCGACCGAGGACGGTTAATGGGTGGTGAGGAACCTGAACTAAAACAAGAGTTAATTGAGTTAGCTCGAAAAATTTATTGGGAGTTTAGTTTGAACAGTTTGGTGCGGATTGATGTCAGGAGTGATGCGAATGGCTCACTTTATGTTTTGGAAGCAAATCCCAAACCGGATCTGAAACACCCTGGGGAAAATGTGACGAGTTTGGTAGCTTTAGGTTTGGCGGAATACGGAATGAGTTATAACGATTTAATTTTTAGTTTACTCGCGGATAGGTTAGATTATTTGCTGACTCAGCATATCGAAATTATTCCTCATATTGTGGATTTGCTCCATTAATCGGACTTGCAGGGTGTGCTGCACGTTACCTGTAAACAAAAGGGATTTGTAAAGAAATATAAATTGTTGGGCCAAGTGAACACAGGCTGGCAAGTTGTGATAGTTTTGAGTAATATCAATTCCGGTTGCACTCCTCCGGAATTGTTGACTGTTGACTGTTGACTGTTGACTGTTGACGGGCGGGTCGCAAAACTGCATGGTTGATTGTTAACTGTTGAGTCGATTTTATTATTCCGATGCAACCGGAAACGATCTAAGATAGCGATTTGTGGATGTCCATTTTTTGGTCAGGGGCAAAAAAACTCACTTTATATTAATTAGAAAAAAAAATGCAAGCATTACTTTTATTGATAGGATTTGGAGGCGGGGCATTAGTCTGCTGGCTAATTTTGCATAAGCGAAATTCACGCAATTTGGTGCGGATGCAGGGTTCGCAGGAGGCTATATCGAATTTGGCGGCTCAGTTGGATGCCCGAAATTCGGAATTGCGGCAAAAGGTTCAGAATGAAAATAAGTTAAATTCTGAATTGTCCCAGTTGCAAAGTCGGTTTGAGGGTGTGACTCGCGAGCAAGATATTTTAAAAAATCAAGTGTCGGAAATGGAAGGATTTTTGGCAGGAATTGCCGAAGATCGATCGCAAATTGATTCTCTGATTGCTGATTTGCAGTTTCAGCTAGAAAATGCTAAGCAAGCTGAGTCGCAGTTAGCAGAAGTGGCAGAACTTAAATATCAGTTAGAAGTTGGGGAGCAGGAGCGATCGCAGCTTAACGCTCAATTGCTGGAAAGGCAAGCAGAATTAGAGAGGGTTGATGCAGAACGTTCTCAATTTCAGGCTCTGCTGTCTGAATTTGAGACTCAGTTGGAAACTGCTACTCAAAGCAGATTGCAGGTACAGTACCAGTTGTCAGAAATTCAAATTAAGTTCGATCGCTCCATTGAAGAGCGGCAGCAACTTCAGTCTCAACTGTCGGGTTTGCAAACTCAACTGCAATTAGTCGAAGCAGAGCGATCGCAATTTACTTCGGAATTGTCAGAGCTACAAGCTCAATTGGAGAGTGCAGAGCAAGAACGCGAAATACTCAACTCTCAATTGCAAACCGCTCGCGAACAAGCACAGCAACCTCCATTTGAATTATTAGAACTGCAAACACAGTTAGAAGCTGCTAATCTGGATAAAATGCAGTTAAACTCTCAAGTTCATGAACTACAACTTCAATCCGAAATGGTTGTTTTAGAGCGAGAGAGACTGCTGGCTGAGTTGTCAGAACTGGAGTCTCAGATACATCGCAAAGAGGGAGATAACTCGCAACTCCAGTCTCAGTTATCAGAACTGCAAGCTCAATTAGAAACTGCTAACACAGAAGGCTCGCACCTTTATTCTTTACTCTCGGAAATTCAAAGTCAAGCCGAGACAGCAAACCAGAATCAAAATCAACTTCAATCTCAAATATCCGAGTTAGAACAACAGTTAGAAAGTGTGGGTCAAAGTCGCTCTGAATTGGAAGCTCAGCTCACTTCTCAAATCTCCCAATTGCAAACTCAAACCGAGACAGCAAAACAGAATCAAAATCAACTTCAATCTCAAATCTCCGAGTTAGAACATCAGTTAGAGAGTGTGCGTCAAAGTCGCTCTGAATTGGAAGCTCAGCTCACTTCTCAAATGACGGAATTCCAAACTCAAACCGAGACAGCAAACCAGAATCAAAATCAACTTCAATCTCAAATCTCCGAGTTAGAACAACAGTTAGAGAGTGTGCGTCAAAGTCGGTCTGAATTGGAAGCTCAGCTCACTTCTCAAATCTCGCAATTCCAAACTCAAATCGAGACAGCCCATCAGAATCAAGCTCGACTTCAATCTCAAGTATCCGAGTTAGAAAATCACCTAAATAGTGTGTATCAAACTCGCTCTGAATTAGAAATTCAGCTAGAAACTGCTAACACAGAACGATCGCACCTTTATTCTCAACTCTCGCAATTGCAAAGTCAAATCGAGACAGCCCATCAGAATCAAGCTCAACTTCCATCTCAAGTATCCGAGTTAGAACATCAGTTAGAAACTGTGCGTCAAACTCGCTCTGAATTAGAAATTCAGCTAGAAACTGCTAACAGAGAACGATCGCACCTTTATTCTCAACTGTCGGAATTGCAAAGTCAAATCGAGACAGCAAACCAGAATCAAGCTCAACTTCAATCTCAAGTATCCGACTTAGAAAATCAGTTAGAAACTGTGCGTCAAACTCGCTCTGAATTAGAATCTCAGCTAGAAATTGCTAACACAGAACGTTCGCACATTTATTCTCAACTCTCGGAATTCCCAGCTCAAATCGAGACAGCCAATCAGAATCAAAATCAACTTCAATCTCAAATCTCCGAGTTAGAACATCAGTTAGAAAGTGTGCGTCAAAATCGCTCTGAATTGGAAGCTCAGCTAGAAACTGCTAACACAGAACGTTCGCAACTTTATTTTCAAATCTCGGAATTGCAAACTCAAACCGAGACAGCAAACCAGAATCAAAATCAACTTCAATCTCAAATCTCCGAGTTAGAACAACAGTTAGAAAGTGTGCGTCAAAGTCGCTCGGAATTGGAATCTCAGCTCACTTCTCAAATTTCGGAATTGCAAAGTCAAATCGAAACAGCTAATCAAAATCAAACTCAACTTCAATCTCAAGTATCCGGCTTAGAAGCTCAGCTAGAAAGTGGGCGTCAAAGTCGGTCGGAATTGGAATCTCAGCTAGAAACTGCTAACACAGCACGCTCGCAACTTTATTCTCAACTGTCGGAAATTCAAAGTCAAACCGAGACAGCAAACCAGAATCAAAATCAACTTCAATCTCAAATCTCCGAGTTAGAACATCAGTTAGAGAGTGTGCGTCAAAGTCGCTCGGAATTGGAAGCTCAGCTAACTTCTCAAATCTCGGAATTCCAAACTCAAACCGAGACAGCAAACCAGAATCAAACTCAACTTCAATCTCAAATCTCCGAGTTAGAACAACAGTTAGAAAGTGTGCGCCAGAGTCGCTCGGAATTGGAAGCTCAGCTCACTTCTCAACTGTCGGAATTCCAAAGTCAAACCGAGACAGCAAACCAGAATCAAAATCAACTTCAATCTCAAATCTCCGAGTTAGAACATCAGTTAGA